>DASWOO010000933.1:0-7853 GCA_036404335.1 Kofleriaceae bacterium | reverse complement strand
GTCTTCTCGCGCGCCTGCTGGCCCAGCGCGATCGCCAGCCGGTAGTCGCACTCGACGTTCTGCGGCTGGCGCCGCTGGCAGTGCTGGCCGAGCTCGACCTCCTTCACGGCGAGCTCCTCCTTGTTCACGCCGCGCTCGTGCTCGATGCGATACGTCATCGCGCGCATCGCGCCGAGCAGGCCGTCGACCCGCTTGGCGTCGGCGGCGGCGGCGTTGACGTACAGCTCCTGCGCGGCCTGGGCCTTGCCCGGCTGGTGGTGCCGCGCCCACGCGGCGTCGGCGTCGCGCATCAGCTCGTCCGCGCCGCGGCCCTGCGCGTTGCCGCCGAGCTTGTCGACCGACCGCGGCTCGTGCAGCGCGGCGGCGCACCCGGCGCTGCCGAGCACCACGCCGGCCACGCCGGCCACGCCCGCGACGCCGGCGACGCCGGCGACGATCGACAGCGCGCGGATCATTTGCCCGCGGCTTCCCCGAACGACTTCCGCGCGGCCGCCAGCGCCTTGTCGTCGAGCGGCGCGAACTTCGTCAGCTGGACGCCGTCGAGCGCGCTCGTGGACGCCTGGTCGCCGCCGAGGCCGAGCAGCGCCTTCTCGATCCCGGCCCAGGTCCGGTCCGGCATGCGGGCATCGATCGAGACGATGACGCCGGCGGGGACCTCGGCCGAGTGCGCGACCACCTCGAGCTTGTCGGCGAACGGCAGCGACTTGAGCTGCGCCTCACCCTCGCTGTCGAGCAGGACCGCCACCGGATCGCCGTTGGCCGCGCGCCGCAGCCCCGACAGCACCGCCGTCGATTGCTGCAGCTTGACGTCACCGGGGACGGCGCCGAACGCGCCGAGCGCGACGCCTTTGATGAACCCGGGCGAGAAGGCAACGCTCGACATGATGGTGAAGCCAGCGAGCCCCGCGGGCCCCTTCACCTTGCTCTTCTGCACAACCAGTGCCCACTTCTCCAGCGCGGTGTGCCCCTTGGCAACCGGGTGGAGACGAGCGCGCAATCCCAGATCTTTTTCGTGCTGCAGGAAGAACGGCAGCGACACCATGCCGATCTCCGCTGTCTTGAATCGCGACACCCCGCCGGCATCGGTCGGGTCATAGACCACCGCGACGCGGGTGACCGCCTTACCGGAGATCGCGGCGCCGAGGGCGTCCATGCGCGGCTGCGCCTCGTCGGTGGTCCCCGGCGAGCCCGGCGAGCAGATGACCATCGTCGCCTTCCCGGATGCCGGCGCAGGCCCCGGTGCGGGAGGCGCGGCTCGCGCAACGACGACCGTGAGCGCCAGCGCCGCAGCCAGGGTCAAAGGTCTCGTCAAACATTTGTTCAGCTGCATGAATGTTTCTTCACCGAAGACAAAGTTAGGATCCGACGCCTGTCGTGTTTACGACAGCTTGACGGAAAACACCTGGACCGCTAGTCCGTGAACATGGCATTTGTGGCGCGCGCGACGCGTCGTCCGCTCGCAGCGGTGGTCGAGTTTTCTCGTGAGTGGCTGCTCCCATCGCGCACGATGCGCCGGCGCTGGTGGCCGCCGGCGATCGGGCTCGCGTACATCGCGCTGATCGCGCAGCTCGGCGGGCTCGGTGGCCAGCACATCATGATGGGCATGCTGGGCTTCCTCGACGCATACAACGAGAAGACCCGGCTGTTCCTGAAGACGTTCCTCGCGTTCATGGTCACCGGCATCCTGTACGACAGCCTGCGCTACCTGCTGCCGTGGGGCATCGAGGGCCACATCCACGTGACCGGGCCGTACCTGTTCGACCGCACGCTGTTCAACATCGGCGGGCTGACCCCGAACGAGTTCTTCGCGATCCATCACTGGACGTTCGCCGACGTCATCACCGGGTTCTCCTATCTGGCGTACGTCGCCGAGTACCTGGGCCTGGGCATGGTGCTGTTCTTCACGGGCCACATCGAGCGCGCCGCGCTGTTCTCGCTCGGCTTCCTGTGCGTCAACCTGCTCGGCTTCGCGACGTACTTCATCTATCCGGCCGCGCCGCCGTGGTACGTGACCGCGCACGGGCTCGGTCCGGCGCAGACCAACGTCGCGCCCGACGCCGCCGGCGCGGTCCGGTTCGACGAGATCCTCGGCACGCACCTGTTCCAGGACGCCTACAGCCACAGCGTGGAGGTGTTCGGCGCGATCCCGTCGCTGCACGTGGCGTATCCGCTGATGGCCGCGATCCTGGCGTTCCGGCTCAAGGAGCTGCGCTGGGCGCGCTGGCCGACGGCGATCTACGCGCCGGTCATGTGCTTCAGCGCGGTCTATCTGCAGCACCACTACATCTTGGACGTGCTGGTCGGCCTGACATTCGCCACGATCGTGGCGCTGTCGCTGCTCGCCTGGGACCGTCGTCGCGCGGCTGCCGTTTGAATGCCGCCTGACCGGATCTCCCGCGCGCTCGCCTGGTTGCTGCGCAAGCGCGCGATCGTCCTGGTGATCTATGCGCTGCTCATCCCGGCGGGCGCGTGGCTCGCGATGCACATCCCCAGTCAAGGCGGGATCGATCGGCTGATCGTGCCGAGCGATCCGGACTACGCCGCGACCCGCGCGTTCCAGCAGATCTTCCCCGAGACCGACCTGGTGCTGCTCGTGCTCGAGGCGCCCGACCCGTTCGCGCCCGAGGCGCTCGCCCGGGTCGCCCGGGTGGAGGCGGCGCTGCACGCGGTCCCGCAGGTCGCGACCTTCTCGGTGATCGACGCGATCCACCGCGCGCGGCTGGACGTCACGCCCGAGCAGCTGCGCCAGCTCGCGACCGGCACCCGGTTCTTCCGCAGCCAGGGCCTGGTCGGCGACCACTTCCTGACGGTGATCCTGCCGATGGCCACGCACGGCGGCCACGATCGCGACCAGGCGCTGGCCGCGATCGACCGCGCGCTCGAGGCCACGCCCGGCCTGGGCACCTACCACCTGATCGGCGGGCCCAAGGTCAACGCCTGGCTCGAGCAGCAGTCCGGGCAGGCGACGTCGCGGTCGTTCGCGATCTTCGGCGTGCTGCTCGTGGTCGTGACCTGGCTCCTGTATCGCTCGCTGCGCGCGCTGCTCGCGATCCTGATCGCGCTGGGCGGGACCGTGGCGATGGCGGTCGGGGTCGGCAGCCTGTGCGGCTTCACGTTCACGATCGTGTCGTCGCTCGTTCCGCTGACGGTGATGGTGACGACGCTGGCCACGCTCACCTACCTGCACTCGCGGTTCGTCGACCAGTCCGACAGCATGTCGCTCGAGGACCACCACGTCGCCGCGCTGCGCAACAAGATCCTGCCGGTCACCGCGTCGACGCTCGCCGCGGCGATCGGCTTCGCGGCGCTGATGGTGTCCAACATCCGGCCGATCCGCGAGATGGGGCTGTGGACGGCGATCGGCCTGGTCCTGTCGTGGGTGGTGGCCTATACCTTGTTCCCCGCGCTGCAGCGCACGCTGCGCGCTCCGACGAGGCATCGCGTCGCCGTCCGCAGCGCGCTCTACGACAAGGTCGCGCATCGCCTGCCCGAGCTGACCTACCGGTTCCGCTGGCCGCTGCTCGGCGGCGCGCTCGCGGTCTGCGCCGTCGGCGTCATCGCGATCACCGGCATCCCGGGCGTGGTGTCCGGCGTGTCGCTGCAGGTCGACACCCTGTCCAACATCGACCCCGACACGTCGCTGTATCGCGACCTGCGGTGGTTCCGCGACAACGTCACGGACCTCAACGTCGCGCGCGCCTGGGTCCACCTGCCCAGGGCGACGGCGACCGAGCCCGAGGTGCTTCACGGCATCGACCGGTTCACGTCGGCGATCGACGCGACGACCGACGTGACGGCGGTGTCGGGGCCGACGACGCCGCTGCGGATGCGCAGCTACTTCGCGGGCCACGGCGACGTGCTGCCGGCCGACGCCGAGGCGTTCGCGCAGGCGACCGGCGACATCGAGCAGCTGATGCTGAGCTCGGCCGACTTCCGGTCGTTCATCGACGTCGATCACCTGCAGGACCTGCAGCTGACGATCTTGTTCGAGCACGGCGACGTCGAAGGCTACCGCCGGATGAGCGGCCGGATCCAGGCGGCGTGGGCGCAGGCGGTGGCGGCGTCGCCGGCGCTGGCGGGCGCCGAGCTACACGTGGTCGGCGAGTCGCTGGTGCAGTCCAAGGTCGGGGCGAGCCTGGTCCCTACCCTGGCGGAGAGCTTCGCGCTGACCGTGGTGCTGATTCTGGTCGTGTTCCTCGCGGTGTTCCGCAGCGGGCTCGAACGGCTGCTGGCGATGATCCCGTCGCTGTTCGCGCTACTGGTGACGTTCCTCGGCATGCGCGTGCTGGGCGGCTCGCTCAACGTCGCGACGATCATCATCGCGACCACCGTGCTGGGCGACACCGAGAACGATCAGATCCACTTCTTCCACCACATGCACGAGCGCGCGGGCGCGCCGCTGGAGGATCGCCTGCACCACGCGCTGAAGGTCTCGGGCCGCGCCGTGGTGTTCGCCACGTTGATCAACGCGATCGGCTTCCTGGGGCTATCTGCCTCGTCGTTTCCGCCGCTGCGCCAGTTCGGGGTGATGACCGCCTCGGCGTTCCTGCTCGCCTTGATCGCCGACTTCACGGTGTTGCCCGCCGCGCTGTGGATCGCCGCGCGCGAGCGACCCCGCTCGCTTGACCCGGCCACGCAAATGACCAACGCTGGGACGCCATGACGGTCGCGGCGCCGCGCTCCCCGCTCCGCCGCCGGTTGCGAGAGCAAGTCGCGGACTCGATCCTCGACGCGGCCGAGGAGATCGCGCTCGAGCATGGGGTCGGCGGCATGACGATCGCGGCCGTGGCGGCGCGCGCGGGCGTGGCGGTCGGCACCCTCTACAACTACTTCCCCGACGGCTACGGCATCCTGGCCGCGCTGTTACGCGCCCGGCGCGGCACGCTGCTGCCGCTGGTCACCGCCGCGGCGCAGGCGACCAAGGGCCTGCCGTTCGAGACCCGGCTGCGCACGTTCGTGCATCAGCTGCTGGTCGCGTTCGAGAGCCACGAGCGCTTCCTGCGCATCCTCGTGCTGGTCGACCGCGAAGGCAGCAAGGCCAAGCCACGCGACACGGCGCTCCTGACCAAGACGGTCCAGGCGCTCGAGCAGATCATGCGCGAGGGCTCTCGGCGCAAGCTGTTCCCGGCGCGCCAGGCGCCGGTCTACGCCCGCATGATGCATGGCGCGCTGCGCTCGCTCTACATCTGGCGGCTGTGCACGGGCGCGGAGCCGGTCAGCGTCGACGGCGAGCTGCTCGTGAACACGTTCCTGAACGGCATCATGCCGGCCCGGTCGTGATCTCGATCGACGCGGCCGACAACGTCGCCGGCCCGTGATAGACGACCTCGATGTTGTTGCCATCGGGGTCGAGCACGAACGCGGCGTAGTAACCGGGGTGATACGGCCGCTCGCCCGGCGCGCCGTGGTCGGTGCCGCCGGCCGCGATCGCCGCGGGGTGAAACCGGTCGACCGCCGCGCGATCCTTGGCCACGAACGCTAGGTGGACGCGGCCGGTCAGCGCGCCCAGCGCCGCGTGGCTCTGCGCGCTCGACACGAACAGCTCGTCGCAGTCGAAGAAGTCGCCGGCGACGTACCGGCCCATCGGCACGCCCAGCACGCCCAGCACCGCCGCGTAGAACCGGTGGCTCGCGTCGACGTCCTTCACCACCAGGTGCAGATGGTCGATCAGCCGGCCTCGATGAAGTTGCATGGCGCAGCCTACCAGGCCGGCGTGGCGCTCAGTACCAGCGATGGGCCTGCCAGAACGACTTCGCCTGGTCCCAGCCGCCGTAGCGCTGCGCGACGTAGTGGCTCGCCGCGGCGTACTGCTTGTTGATGTCGCTCGACTGGTAGTCGGCGCCCATGTACTGCCGGCGCGTCGCCTGCGTCATCTGGAACGCGCCGTAGGCCGAAGACTGGTTGCCCGGCGTGCCGTCGCCGCGGCCCTGCTTGTACAGGTGGCCCGCCGTCGCGCTGCCGCCCGACTCGTGCTGCATGATCCACTGCGCCGAGGCCGGCATCGAGATGCCGCCGTGCGCGGTGAGGAGGTCGTCGGTGGTCAGGGTGTCGAGCTCGTTGTTCATGGCAGATCCGTAGTGCAGCGGCGATGCCAGCAGCTGCGTGAAACCCGCGGGAGACAGCGCGCAACCCGCGGGAGACAGCACGATGCGCAGGTTGCGCGCGCGCGATGTCAGCGCGATCGCAAGGCGCGCGCGTAAGGCGATCCATCGCACGCGGCGTCGCGATCGACGACGGCCAGTCGACTCGCCATCCGGTCAGCCGAGTAGCCGGCGACCGGACCTGCGCGGCTCGCTAGATGTAGCCCTTGAGCCTGAGGAACACCGGCAGCACGACGCCGACATAGATGGTGCAGATCGTCACGATGATCCCGAGGTCGCGCCAGGTCAGCCGGACGTCGAACTCCGGCCGGTGGTAGCGGATCGCCGAGCACCACGCGCCGACCAGGCCGAAGAAGATCCACAGCACCGAGTGATAGGCGAACGACAGCGTGTTGATCTGGAACAGGACGCCGGCCATCGACGCCAGCAGCGACATGCCCCAGATCAGCCGATCGAACAGCTGCTCGGGCGCGACCACGACGGTGCCCAGGATGATCCACAGGAACAGGCCGATCACCCACGGCAGGGTCGGCGTCGCGATCGGCTGGAGCCGGCGCAGCCGGACGTCGATCAGCGCGCAGATGCCAGGGATCGCAAACCAGCGGCGCACGACAACATGCGCATGGCCCGCCGGCCGGCTGTGGCGATCGCGCACGCGTGGCGCAGCCGCCCGCCGGCGAAGTAGAACGTTTGTTCACACGGTCGTGACGTTGCCGCGCCCGCCCGGCTCGCTAGGCTCGATCATGGCGCTCGCGATCGAAGACTATGCCCTCATCGGCGACTGTGAAACCGCGGCGCTGGTGGGCCGCGACGGATCGATCGACTGGCTTTGCTGGCCGCGGTTCGACTCCGACGCGTGCTTCGCGGCGCTGGTCGGCACCCCGGACCACGGCCGGTGGCTGATAGGTCCGGCGGATCCGGCGCATGCGCGGTCGACGTCGCGGCGCTACCGCGGCGACTCGATGATCCTCGAGACCCGGTTCGAGACCCCGACGGGCAGCGTGGTCGTGATCGACGCGATGCCGCCGCGCGACGCCAACGCGGATCTCTTGCGCATGGTGGTCTGCGAGCGCGGCACGGTGGAGATGCACACCGAGCTGATCATCCGGTTTGGCTACGGCGTGCGCGTGCCGTGGGTCAGCCGGCTCGCCGATGGCGGGCTGCGAGCGATCGCCGGGCCCGATCAGCTGGTGCTGCGCACGCCGGTGCCGCTCACGGGGGCCGATCACCGGACGGTCGGCTCGTTCACTATGACCGAGGGCCAGGCCGTGCCGTTCCTCCTGACCTACGCGGCGTCGCACCTGCCGGCGCCGGCCGGGGTCGACCCGGACGCCGCGCTCGCCGACACCGAGGCCTACTGGGCCGAGTGGGCGAGCCGCAGCAAGTGCCAGAGCCCCGAGGAGCACGCGCTGGTGTTCCGCTCGCTGCTCGTGCTCAAGGCGCTGACCTACGCGCCGACCGGCGGCATCGTCGCCGCGCCGACCACGAGCTTGCCCGAGACCCTGGGCGGCGCGCGCAACTGGGACTACCGGTTCTGCTGGCTGCGCGACGCCACGCTGTCGCTGCTCGCGCTGATGAACGGCGGCTACTACGAGGAGGCGACCGCGTGGCGCGACTGGCTGCTCCGCGCGGTCGCGGGCGATCAGTCGCAGGCGCAGATCATGTACGGCATCGCCGGGGAGCGCTGGCTGTACGAGCGCGTCGTCGAGCACCTGCCCGGCTACGAGGGCGCGGCGCCGGTGCGGATCGGCA
>DASWOO010000932.1:0-3558 GCA_036404335.1 Kofleriaceae bacterium | reverse complement strand
CGTCAAGCGCAGGCTGATTGGCGGCGCCGCCGAGGTCCAGAAGCTGATCGACTCGGGCGAGCTCAAGCGCTGGCTCGCGACCTGATCACACGCTCTGCAGCATGACGTCGCCCAGCGCCCGGGCGAACGCGATCGGATCGGGTAGCTGCCCGGAGTCGGCCAGGTACGCCTGACCGAGCAGCAGCTCGGCGTACAGCCCGAGCCGCGGATCGGCCTTGTCGGCGGCGTACAGCGCCTGCAGCTTGGGGATCAACGCGTGGGTCGGGTTGAGCTCGAGGACCGGCTTGGTCTTCGGCACGGCCTGGCCCATCTGCTCGAGCATCTTCTGCATCCGCGGCGTCATGTCGTTCGAGTCCGCGACCAGGCAGACCGGCGAAGAGGTCAGCCGGGTCGACAGCCGGGCCTCCTTGATCTCGCCCTGCAGGTGGACGCGGATGAAGCCGAGCAGATCGCTGTACTCCTTCTGCTTGTCCTCGAGCGCCTCGGCGGCCTGCTTGCGCTCGTCCTCGGAGCCGAGCTCGACCTCGCCGCGGCCGATCGACTTCAGCGGCTTGTCCTTGAACGTCGGCGCGCGCTCGAGCCACAGCTCGTCGATCGGATCGGCGAACAGCAGGACCTCGTAGCCCTTGGCGGCGAACGCCTCGAGCAGCGGCGACTTCACCAGCTGGTCCTTCGACGTGCCGGTCAGGAAGTAGATCGCGTCCTGGCCTTCCTTCATCCGGCCGACGTAGTCCTCGAGCGACGCGAGCTTGCTCGTGTCGTGCGTCGAGCTGGTGATCACCAGGTCGAGCAGCTTGTCCTTGTCCTGGTCGAACTGGAGCAGGCCCTCCTTGATCACCGGGCCGAACGCCGCCCAGAACTCGAGGTACTCCTCGGGCTTGTCGCGCTTCATCTCGTCGAGCGTGCCGAGCACCTTCTTGACCAGCTGCTTGCGGATCACCTGGATCTGGCGATCCTTCTGCAGGATCTCGCGCGACACGTTGAGCGACAGGTCGTGGGCGTCGACCACGCCCTTGATGAACCGCAGGTAGCTGGGCATCAGCTCCTTGCACTCGTCCATCACGAACACGCGCTTGACGTAGAGCTGGACGCCGCGCTTCATCTCGGGGCTGTACAGATCGAACGGCGCCTTGGACGGGATGTACAGCAGGGCGTACGCCTCGAGCGTGCCCTCCATGCGCACCGGGATCGTCCGCAGCGGATCGTTCCAGTCGTGCGACAGGTGGCGGTAGAACTCCTTGTACTCGTCCTCGGTGACCTCGGACTTGGGCCGGTCCCAGATCGCCTTTTGCGAGTTGAGCGTCTCGTCCTCGACGACCTTGGGATCCTCAGGCTTCTCGCCGGGCTTCGAGCGCTCCATCTTGACCGGGTAGGTCACGAAGTCGGAGTAGCGCTTGACGATGTCGCGCACGACGAACGCGTCGGTGTAGTCCCGGCCGTGCTCGGGCTCGACGGGCTTCAAGTGCAGGGTGATCGTCGTGCCGGCGGTGTCGCGCTGCGCCTCGTCGAGCGAGTACGCGCCGTCGCCGGTCGACTCCCAGCGGGTCGCGCCCTCGTGGCCGGCCTTGCGGGTCACCAGGGTGATCTTGTCGGCGACCATGAACGCCGAGTAGAACCCGACGCCGAACTGGCCGATCAGCTCGGGGGGCAGCTTGCCGTCCTTGGGCGCGCTGTCCTTGAGCTTGGTCAGGAACTCGCGGGTGCCGGACCGCGCGATCGTGCCGATGTTGCGCACGACCTCCTCGCGGGTCATGCCGATGCCGTTGTCCGAGATCGTCAGGGTCCGCGCGGCGGCGTCGGTCTCGAGCCGGATGTGCAGCTCGCCGGTCGCCGCCCCGGACACGTCGTCCTGGGTCAGCTGCTCGAACCGAAGCTTGTCCAGCGCGTCCGACGCGTTGGAGATCAGCTCGCGGAGGAAGATGTCTTTGTCCGAGTAGAGCGAGTGGACCATCAGGTCCAGCAGCTGCTTCACCTCGGCCTGGAATTCGTGGCGTTCTGTCGTCATGGCGCGGTAGCCGCATCAGTAACTCCGGGCCCGCGAAGCGCAAGGCTGGGCGCCGCCTGAAAAATGCGCTAGTTGGGAATGCGGAGCCGCACCGGGGCGGTCTTTGGTGGCGCATGACAGCGATTGCGATAGACAAATTATCCAAGAATTACGGGCGGATAAGCGCGCTATCGGAGGTCAGCTTCAAGATCGAGCCGGGCGAGGTCATCGGCCTGCTCGGGCCCAACGGCGCGGGCAAGACCACGCTAATGAAGATCTTGACCGGCTATCTCGAGCCGGACGGCGGGTCCGTCCGGGTCCACGGCATCGACGTGGTCACCGACCCGCTGGCCGCCCAGCGCCGGATCGGCTACCTGCCGGAGAGCGCGCCGCTGTACACCGAGATGCTGGTCCAGGAGTACCTGGAGATGATGGCGGCGATGCGCGGTGTGCCGGAGGCCCAGCGCCAGGCGCGGATGGCGCACGCGATCCGCGTGACGGGACTGGCAGACCGGGTCGTCCAGCCGATTGGAACGCTGTCCAAGGGCTATCGCCAGCGGGTCGGCATCGCCCAGGCGATCATCCACCGGCCCGACATTCTGATCCTGGACGAGCCGACCACGGGCCTGGACCCGGCGCAGATCGCCGAGATCCGCAACCTGCTGATCGAGCTCGGCAAGACCACGACGGTCTTGCTGTCGACGCACATCCTGTCGGAGGTCGAGGCGATCTGCGAGCGCGTGCTGGTCATCATGCAGGGCCGGCTGCGCGCGGACGCCAGGCTGTCCGAGCTGCGCAGCGCCAACGCCGCGGTCGTGGCGATCGAGCGCGGCGCCAGGGACGTGGCCGGGACGCTCGAGAAGATCGACGGCGTGACCGCGGTCGAGGAGGCCGGCGCCCTGGGTGACTTCACCCGCTGGCGGGTCACGTCGGGCAAGTCCGACGATCTATGCCCGGCGCTGTTCGAGGCGCTGCGCGGCACGGCCTGGCGGGTCGGCGAGCTGCGGCCCGAGCCCAAGACGCTCGAGCGCGTGTTCCGGGACCTCGCGGCGCGCGGCGAGGAGGTGGCGCCATGATGCCAAGCATGATGAGCACCGTCATCAAGAAGGAGCTGCGCGGCTACTTCAACTCGGCGATCGCGGTGATCTTCCTCGCCGTGTTCCTCGCGGTCGCGGTGTCGACGTTCTTTGGCTGGGAGAAGTTCTTCGCGCGCGGCATCGCCGATCTGCGTCCGCTGTTCGAGTGGATGCCCCGGATGCTGATCATCCTGGTCTCGGCGCTGGCGATGCGGCTGTGGGCCGAGGAGCGCCGCGCCGGCACCCTCGAGGTGCTGCTGACCCTGCCGGTGCCGCGCTGGCAGCTGGTGGTCGGCAAGTTCCTCGCCGGCATGGTGCTGATCGCCGTCGCGCTCGCGCTGACCTTCGGCCTGCCGATCACGGTGTCGTTGATGGGCAAGCTCGACTGGGGCCCGGTGTTCGGCGGCTACCTCGCGGCGCTGCTGCTGTCGGCCGCGTACCTGGCGATCGGCATGTGCGTGTCGGCCGCGACCGACAACCAGATCGTCGCGTTCATCG
>DASWOO010000931.1:0-2925 GCA_036404335.1 Kofleriaceae bacterium | reverse complement strand
CTCGGCGAGGTCGCCGAGGGCAACGCGCTGGCGATGCACGCCTCGGCGATCGCCGCGCGCCCGGCGGTGATCTACTGGCAGCCGGCGACGCTCGCCGCGATCGCGTGCGTCCGCGAGCTGCGCGCCGCCGGCCGCGCCGCGTGGGCGACGATGGACGCCGGCCCGCACGTCAAGTGCCTGTCTACCGACGCCGATGCCGAGGCGGTCGCCGCCGCGCTGCGCGCCGTGCCCGGCGTCACCGACGTGTCGATCGCCGCCGCCGGCGGGCCCGCGGCCGCGCAGTCGGCCGCGCATGCCGACCAGCGCGACCCGGGCGGCGCGTCGTGACCACCGCATCCGCACCCGGCAAGCTGATGCTGACCGGCGAGTACGCCGTGATCGATGGCGCGCCGTCGATCATGATCGCCGTCGATCGCCGCGCGGTCGCCCGGCGCAACGCGGTGCCGCGCGGCAGCTCGCCGTTCCTGCTCGCGGTCGCGACCGAGATCGCCGAGCGCCGCGGCGCCGCGTCGCCCGAGGCGCGGGCCGCGATGGAGATCACCGTCGACAGCTCGGCGTTCTACGACGAGCCGATGCGGCGGATCCCGGCGAGCATGGCGATCGGTCGGGCGATCACCCGCGACTTCGCGCCGGGCGCGGTGCCCAGCGCCGCCCCCGAGCGGCAGAAGCTCGGCCTGGGTTCGAGCGCCGCGGTGACCGTCGCGGCGACCGCGCTCGCGCTCGGCACCGCGGACCGCCACGCCGTGCTCGAGGTCGCGCAGGCCGCCCACGCCCGCGCGCAGGGCCCGCTCGGCGCGCGCGGCTCGGGCGCCGACATCGCCGCGGCGGTGTACGGCGGCACGATCATCTTCTCGCGGCCCGGCGGCGGCGACCGGCCGTGCCAGGTCGAGCCCCGGCGGTGGCCGAGCCAGGTCACGCTGCTGGCGTTCTTCACCGGCGCCTCGGCCGACACCGCGCAGCTGGTCGCCAAGGTCCACGCCGCGCGCGAGGCCCAGCGCGCCGCGGTCGAGGGCGCGCTGCACGCGATCACGCAGGCCTCGCTCGCCGCGTGCGCCGCGCTGTCGGCGCCCGGCGACCTCGCCGCCATCGCGCTGATCGGCGCGCTCGCCCTGGCCGCCGCCGCCACCGATCGGCTCGCCGCCGCGACCGGCCTGCCGCTGGTCCCGGGCTGCGTCACCGCCGCGCGGGCCGAGCTCGCCCGGATCGGCGGCGTCGCCAAGACCACCGGCGCGGGCGGCGGCGACGTAGGCATCGCCGTGATCCCGGCGACCGCGGATCCCGCCGTGGCCCACCGCATGCTGGTCGACGCCGGCTGCCAGCCGCTGGACATGCTGCGCGACGAGGCCGGCGTCGAAGTCCGGCCCGCATCTTCGTAACCCTAGTAGGACCTTTCGTGACTAGCTCATCCCGGATCGCTGGCTTTTACCGTCTGCCGCCCGAAGCGCGGCGCCGCAAGTTGCTCGAGGTCGCGTCGCTGCCGCCCGAGGGCTTCGCCGCGATCGACCCAGGCGCGCTGCCGCTCGACGTCGCCGACGGCATGATCGAGAACGTGATCGGCACCTACGCGCTGCCGTTCGCGGTGGCGATGAACTTCCTGATCGACGGCGTCGAGACCCTGGTGCCGATGGCGGTCGAGGAGGCCTCCGTCGTCGCCGCGTCGTCCAACGCCGCGCGCATGGCCCGGCCCGCCGGGTTCGCGACCGTGGTCTCGGCGCCGATCATGATCGGCCAGATCCAGGTCGTCGAGATCGACGACGTCGACGCCGGCGCCGCCCGGCTGCGCGATCACGCCGAGGAGCTGGTCGCCCAGGCGCGGCGCCTCGTGCCGCGGCTGACCGAGCGCGGCGGCGGCCCGGTCAGGTTCGAGGTCCGGCCGCTGATCAAGACCGGCCCCGACGGCGGCGTGATCGTCGGCCACCTGCACGTCGATTGCCGCGACGCGATGGGCGCCAACCTGATCAACACGCTGTGCGAGGCGCTGGCGGCGCGGGTCGCCGAGCTCGCCGGCGGCCGACCCGGGCTGCGCATCCTGTCGAACCTGACCGACGGCCGCACCGTCACCGTGCGGTGCAGCATCGACGACGCCCAGCTCGGGGCCGAGGGCGGCGCGTCCGGCGCCGAGGTCCGCGCCGCGATCGCCTCGGCGTCGCGGTTCGCCGAGCTCGATCCGTACCGCGCCGCGACCCACAACAAGGGCATCATGAACGGCGTCGACGCCGTGCTGCTCGCGACCGGCCAGGACTGGCGCGCGGTCGAGGCCGGCGCGCACGCGTTCGCCGCGATGTCGGGCGCGTACCGGCCGCTGGCGGTGTGGCGCGAGCGACCGGGCAGCAACGGGGTCGGCGGGCTCGACGGCGAGCTCGTGATGCCGATGGCGGTCGGCACCGTCGGCGGCGCGCTCCACGTCCACCCCGGCGCGCGGCTCGCGCTCGAGCTCGCGGGCGCGCACGCCGCGGACAAGCTCGCCGCGATCGCCGGCGCGGCGGGCCTGGCGACCAACCTCGCCGCGCTGCGCGCGCTGGCGACCGAGGGCATCCAGCGCGGCCACATGTCGCTGCACGCCCGCAGCCTGGCCCGCGCGGCTGGCGCGACCGGCGAGCTGATCGACCGGGTCGCGAGCGAGCTGGCGGCGACCGGCGACGTCAAGCCCGATCGCGCGCGCGAAGTTCTCGCGCGCCTGGACGCATCGCGCGTGGTAAAGGACAGCCTGTGATCCAACGCCTCGGAGCTGCTCGTTCACCCGCGTACGCGGTCCCGCTGCCGACGTCGCTCGAAGGCGACGCATGCTACCGGTACTGCGAGGCGCTGGTCCGCGCCCGGCACCACAACTACCCGGTCGCGTCGTTCTTCGCGCGCTCCGAGCTGCGCAAGCACATCTTCGCGCTGTTCGCGTTCGCGCGCGTCGCCGATGACTTCGCCGACGAG
>DASWOO010000930.1:0-10394 GCA_036404335.1 Kofleriaceae bacterium | reverse complement strand
GCCGACCACCAGCTCAAGATCCGCGGCTTCCGCATCGAGCCCGGCGAAATCCAGGCCGCCCTGTGCGCTCACCCCGCCGTCGCTGAGGCCCTCGTCCTCGCCCTCCCCGCCCACGCCGGCGGCGACCCCCGCCTCGTCGCCTATGTCGTCGCGCGCACCGCGCCCAGCCACGAGCAATTGCGCGATCACCTGCTCGCGCGCATGCCCGAGCACATGGTGCCGCACGCGTTCGTCGTGCTCGACGCCTTCCCGCTCAACCACCACGGCAAGATCGATCGCGCCCAGCTCCCGGCCCCCGATGCGCACGTCACCGCCGCCGTCCACGTCAAGCCGCGCGACGCCGCCGAGCGCCTGCTCGCCGAGATCTGGCAGGGCGTGCTGCGCCTGCCCCGGGTCGGCGCGACCGACAACTTCTTCGCCGCCGGCGGCGACTCGATCCTCGCGCTCCAGGTCGTCTCGCGCGCGCGCACGGCCGGGCTGGCCCTGACCCCGCGCCAGATCTTCGAGCACCCGACGGTCGAGGCCCTCGCGCGCGCCACCGCGCAGCCGACCGCGATCCTCGAGGACGCCGGCGACGCGCCGCTCACGCCGATCCAGCACTGGTGGCTCGGCCACGAGCTCGCCCAGGCCGATCACTGGAACCAGTCGATCGTCGTGTTCCTCGACCAGGCGCCGCCGGCCGATCGCCTGCGCCAGGCGCTCGCCGCGCTCGCCGGCCAGCACGCCGCGCTCCGGCTGCAGCTCGCCCAGGGTCCGGACGGCTGGCGCCAGCGCGCCGTGCCGCGCGATCCGGCGCTGCCGCTGACCGTGCACGACGGCGGCGAGCTCGAGGCGATCTGCGCCGCGCTGCAGACCACGCTGTCGGTCACCGCCGGCCCGATCGCGGCCGCCGCGCTGGTGCTCGCGCCGGATCGCCCGGGCGCGCACCTGGTGCTCGCGATCCATCACCTCGCGGTCGACGGCGTGTCGTGGCGCATCCTCGCCGACGACCTGCTCCGGCTGCTCGCCGACCCGCACGCCGCGCTGCCCCGGCCCGCGGTCACGTTCACCGGCTGGGCCACCCGGCTCGCGCGCGAGGCGACCAGCGCGGCAACGCTGGCCGAGCTCGACCACTGGCGCGGCCTGACCGGCAGCGGCCGGGTGCCGCGCGACGGCGACGCGACCAACGACGCGAACACCGAGGCCGGGGCCCAGACGGTCACCGCGGTGCTCGAGCCGGACGCGACCGAGCTGCTGTTGCGCGCGGTGCCCCGCGCCCAGCGCGCGACGGCCCAGGAGCTGCTGATCGCCGCGCTCGCGGCCACGCTCGACGAGCTCGGCGGCCCGCGGCGGATCGCGACCGAGAGCCAGGGCCGCGAGGAGCTCGACCCGGGGCTCGATCTGTCGCGCACCGTCGGCTGGTTCACCAGCCTGTATCCGCTCGCGCTGCCGGAGCTCACCACCGGCGGCGCCGCGTCGCTGATCCGCGCCGCCAAGCAGCAGCTGCGCGCGGTGCCGCGCAACGGCATCGGCCACGGCCTGCTCCGCTACCTGCACCCCGACCCGGCGATCCGCGCCGAGCTCGCGGCGCTGCCGGCCCCCGAGCTGTGCTTCAACTACCTGGGCCAGGTCGCCGACGGCGAGTCGACCGGCGCGCGCCTGGTCCGCGAGCTCCGCCCGCCGGAGCGCGGCGCGGCGAACCGCCGGCCGTTCGTGATCGACGTGGCCGCGCTCGTCACCGGCGGCCGGCTCGAGACCTCGTGGACGTTCCACCCGGCGCTGCACCACGAGGCGACGATCCGCGCGTGGGCCGAGCAGCTGCACGCAAGGCTCCGCGCCCTGCTCGCCGCCGCCGTGGCCGAGCCCGCGCTGCCCAGCGCGACCGACTACCCGCGCGCCCGGCTCGACGACGCCGCGCTCGCCGCCGTGCTCGCGCGCCACGCCCGCCCCGATCGCGCGATCGTCGACATCCGCGCGCTGACGCCGATGCAGGAGGGCATGGTGTTCCATGCCGTCGACGGCGAGGACGGGCTCTACGTCGAGCAGCTGACCGGCCTGCTGCGCGGCCCGCTCGACGCCGGCGCGTTCGTCGCGGCCTGGAACGACGTCATCGCCCGCCACGTCGCGCTGCGCGCGGCGATCGACTGGCGATCCGGCGCCGCGCCGTGCCAGGTGATCGTCGATCGCGCCGAGATCCCGGTCGAGGACCACGACTGGCGCGACGTCGCCGACGACACGGCGCGGTTCGCTGCCCTGCTCGCAGATGATCGCGCGCGCGGCCTGGCGCTCGAGGCCCCGCCGCTGATGCGGCTGCAGCTGGTGCGCCGCGGCGAGCAGCTGTGGCGCTGGCTGTGGACCCACCACCACGTGATCCTCGACGGCTGGTCGCTGCCGATCCTGTTCGACGAGGTCATGCGCTGCTACGAGGCGCGCGCCACCGGCTTTGCCGTCGAGCTCGCGCCGCCGGTCGATCCGGTCAGCTACCTCGGCTGGCTCGAGCGGCGCTCGGCCGCGGACAGCGCGCAGCTGTTCCGCGGCCGGCTCGGGGCCGTGCCGGTCCCGCAGCGGCTCGAGACCGGCCGCGCGCCCGACGATCCGATCGAGCCCGCAGGCGAGGTCGAGCTCGGCCTGGGCGAGCGCGACCAGGGGCGGCTCGAGAGCTTTGCCCGCGCGCACGGCATCACGCTGAGCACGCTGCTGCTCGGCGCGTGGCTCCAGGTGCTGAGCCAGCACGGCGCGGGCCGGCGGCCGCTCGCGGGCGTGACCGTGTCGGGCCGGCCGGCGGACCTGCCCGACGTCGAGCGCATGGTCGGCCTGTTCATCAACACGCTGCCGGTCAGCCACGAGGTCGATCCGGCCGCGCCGGTCGCCGGCTGGCTGGCCGCGCTGCAGGATCAGCTGGCCGAGCTGCGCGAGCACGAGCACTGCCGGCTGGTCGATCTCCAGCGCCAGCTCGGCTGGCCCGGCGATGCCGCGCCGTTCGAGAGCCTGTTCGTGTTCGAGAACTACCCGGTCTCGCACAGCCTGCGCCGCGCCGCGGCCGGGCTGGCGGTCGAGGACATCCGGTTCCTCGAGCGCACCAGCTTCCCGCTGACCGTCGCCGCGATCCCCGGCGACCCGCTGATCCTCAAGATCAACTACGACGGCGCCCGCGCCGGCCGGGCGATCGCGACCGCGCTGCTCGCCCGGTTCGCCGCGCTCGCGCTGGCGATGACCGACGACGCCGCGCGGCCGATCGGCCGGCTGTCGGCGCTGACCGCCGACGAGCGCACCGCGCTGACCGGCGCGTGGGCCGCCCGGCCCGGGCCGATCGCGGCGGCCGAGCCGGCGCAGGCGGCGTTCGAGCGCCACGTCCGGGCGCGGCCCGACGCGATCGCGATCGACCAGGCCGGCGTGACCCTGAGCTACGCGGCGCTCGATCGCCGCGCGACCGGCGTGGCCCGGCGCCTGCTCGACGCCGGCGTGGCGCGCGAGTCGCTGGTCGCCCTGCTGCTGCCGCCGTCGCCCGAGCTGATCGCCGCGCTGCTCGGCGTGGTCAAGGCCGGCGGCGCCTGGCTGCCGCTCGACCCCGGCTACCCCGAGGCGCGGCTCGCCGAGATGATCGCCGACAGCGGCACGCGCCACCTGGTGTGCCTCGGCGCGCCGCCGCCCGGGCTCGCCGGGATGGTCGAGACGATCATCGACCTGACCCCGTCCCTGGCGGCGCCGCTCCCCGACGGCGCGCTGCCGGTGATCGCGATCGACCCGGCGCAGCTCGCCTACGCGATCTACACCTCGGGCTCGACCGGCAAGCCCAAGGGCGTGCTGGTCCCGCACGCCGGCGTCGCCAACAACGCGCACCAGCACGCGACGGCGCAGGGCGTCGACGCGACCAGCCGCGTCTACCAGTTCGCGTCGCCGAGCTTCGATGCCTCGGTCGCCGAGATCTTCACCGCGTTCTGGGCCGGCGCCACGCTGTGCCTGCCGCCGGCGTCGGCGCGCGCCGATCGCGATCCGGTCGCCCCGCTGCGCGCGGCGCGCATCACCCACCTGACCGTGCCGCCGTCGCTCGCGGCCGCGCTCGCGTTCACCGACGTCCCCGCGCTGCGCTGCCTGACCCTGGCCGGCGAGGCCGGCGCCGGCGCGGTGTTCCGCCGGTTCGCCAGCCACTGCCGCGTGGTCAACGCCTACGGCCCGACCGAGGCCACGGTGTGCGCCACGCTCGAGGACTGCACCGACCTGGTCGGCGAGCCGCTGCTCGGCGTCGCGATGCCGGGCAAGCAGATCTACCTGCTCGACGCCCGCGGCGATCTGGTCCCGCCCGGCGTCGCGGGCGAGCTCGCGATCGGCGGGCTCGGCACGGCGCGCGGCTATCACGGCCGGCCCGACGTCACCGCCGCGGTGTTCGTCCCCGACCCGTTCTCCGCCGAGCCCGGCGCGCGCATGTACCGCACCGGCGACCTCGCGGTCCACCAGGCCGACGGCCGGATCCGCTACGCCGGCCGCGTCGACCGCCAGATCAAGCTGCGCGGGTTCCGCATCGAGCTGGGCGAGGTCGAGGCCGCGCTGTGCGCGCACCCCGCCGTGCGCCACGCCGTGGTCCGGCTGCACGGCCCGCAGCTGGTCGGCTACGTCGAGGCCGATCCGGACCAGTGCGACGAGGCCGCGGCGCTCGCGGCGGTGGCGACCCGGCTGCCGGCCCACGCCCGCCCCGCGCGCGTCGTCGTGCTCCAGGCCTGGCCGCGCATGCCCGGCGGCAAGGTCGCGATCGACGAGCTGCCGCCCCCGGCCGCGCAGGACCATGCGCCCGCCGAGCTCGATGCCCCGGCGGCGAGCCCGGCGACCGAGCAGGCGCTGCTCGCGATCTGGTCGCACGTGCTCAAGCAGCCGGTCGGCCGCCACGACAACTTCTTCCGGCTCGGCGGCGACTCGATCACCAGCCTGCAGGTGGTGGCGCGGGCGCGCGAGGCCGGGCTGACCCTGACCCCGCGGCTGATCTTCGAGCACCCGACCGTCGCCGAGCTCGGCCCGCGGGTGAGCGCGTCGGCAGCCGCGCCGGCCGCGCCCGAGCCGGCGATCGGGGCCGTCGCGCTGTCGCCGATCCAGCGCTGGTTCTTCCGGCGCGAGCTCGCCGAGCGGTCGCGCTGGAACCAGTCGATCGCGCTGGCGAGCGATGCGCCGCTCGACGTGGCGCGGCTCGGCCGCGCCGTCGCCGCGATCGCCGCGCGCCACGACGCGTTCCGGCTGCGGTTCACCCGGGACGACGCCGGCTGGCACCAGCGCTACGCCGCCGAGCCGGCGCCGCGGTTCGAGGTGTTCGAGCTCGGCGGGCTGCGCCCCGACGAGGCCGAGCGCGCGATGCACGACCTCGCCGACCGCGTGCAGGGCAGCCTCGATCTCGAGCGCGGCCCGGTGCTTGCCGTCGCGCTGTTCCGGTTGCCCGGCGGCGACCGGCTGCTCGTCGCCGCGCACCACCTGGTGATCGACGTGGTGTCGTGGCGCCAGGTGCTGGCCGATCTGCTCGCGGTCTACACGGGCGAGCAGGCCGAGCTCGCGGTCTGGCACGGCGGCGCGTTCCGCGCGTGGAGCGAGCGGCTCGCCGCGGCCGCGCGCGACGGGCTGTTCGCCGACGAGCTGCCGCACTGGCGCCGCGTGCTCGACGCCGCGCGACCGTGGCCCGCGCCGCCCCGGGGCGACGCCGCGCCCGGGCTCGCCGTCACCGAGCTCGATCGCGAGCGCACCCGGACCCTGGTCGCCGCCGGCCACACCCGCGCCCGCGACGTCGTGCTCGCCGCGCTGGTCGACGCGGTCGACGCGGTGAGCCGCGCGGGCGATCTATGCGTCGAGCTCGAGAGCCACGGCCGCGCCGGCCCGTGGGACGACCTCGACGTCGGCGCCACGGTCGGCTGGTTCACCGCGGCGTATCCGGTCCGGCTCGCGCGCACGCCCGGCGACGCCGCGACCCGCGTCGCCGCGATCGACCACGCGCTGGCCGAGGTCCCGCGCCACGGCCTGGGCTTCGGCGTCCTCCGCGAGCTGGCGGGCGAGCTGGCCGACGCGCCCGCCCGGCCGATCGCCTTCAACTACCTGGGCGAGGTCGGCGCCGGCGGCGCGCTGCCCCGCGGCTTCGCGCTGCTCGACACCCCGCTCGGCCGCGAGACCGCGCCCGACCAGCCGCCCGCGCACCCGCTCGCGCTCGACGCCGGCGTCCGCGACGGCGCGCTGCGGATGACCTGGCGGTCCGATCCCCGGACGCTCGCCACCGCCACCGCGGCCGCGATCGCCGAGGCCCATCTCCGCGCGCTGATCGCGCTGATCGACCAGCTGCCCACGACCCATCAGATCCAGCTCGACGACGACGAGCTCGCCGGCGTCCTCGACGAGCTCGGCGAGTGAACGAAAGACCACGCACCATGGCTCAACGTGACGACATCGCGGATCTCTACCCGCTCGCACCGCTCCAGCGCGGCCTGCTGTTCCATTCGCTGTACGCCCCCGAGGCCGCCCAGTACTTCGAGCAGCTGACCTGCCAGCTCACCGGTCCGGTCGATCCCGAGCGCTTCGTCAAGGCCTGGCAGGAGATGGTCGACCGCCACCCGATCCTGCGCTCGGCGTTCATCTCGCAGAGCTCGAGCGAGCCGGTCCAGGTCGTGATGAAGCGCGCCAGCCTGCCGGTCGTGCACCACGACTGGCGCGAGGCCCCGGCCGGCGAGCAGGCCCGCCGGTTCGAGGCGCTGCTCGCCGCCGACCAGGCCGAGGGCTTCAAGCTGCACCGCCCGCCGCTCTTGCGGATCGCGCTGGTCCGGATCGCCGACGAGACCTGGCAGCTCGTGGTCAGCCACCACCACCTGCTGCTCGACGGCTGGTCGCTGCCGGTCCTGCTTGGCGAGCTGTTCGCGGTCTATCACGCCGCCGGCCGGGGCCGCGCCGCCTCGCTGCCGCCCGCGCGGCCCTACAGCGACTACATCGCCTGGCTCGGCCGCCAGGATCGCGCCGCGTCCGACGCGTTCTGGCGCGCGACGCTCGGCGACCTGACCGAGGCCACGCCGCTCGCGATCGACCTGCGCGCCGCCGAGCCCAACCGCCCGGCCGACCGGGTGATCACCCGGATCTCGCACCTCGGCGAACAGCGGACCGAGGCGCTGCGCGCGCTGGCCCGCGAGGTCTCGGTGACGCTCAACACCGTGATCCAGGCGGCCTGGGCGCTGATCCTCGGCCGCCACGGCCGCAGCAACGACGTCGTGTTCGGCGTGACGATGTCGGGCCGGCCCGCCGAGCTGCCGGGCGCCGATCAGATGATCGGTCTGTTCATCAACACGTTGCCGCTGCGGCTCGCGATCGATCCGGCGCGGCCGATCCGCGACTGGCTGCCGGACATCCAGCGCCGGCAGAGCGACGTCCAGCGCTTCGACTACGTCAGCCTGACCGACGTCCACGGCCACAGCGGCGTGCCGCGCGGCCAGCCGCTGTTCCGCACGCTGTACGCGTTCGAGAACTTCCCGCTCGGCGACGCGCTCGATGCCGTCACCGGCGACATCCAGATCCGCGACGCCCACCTCGCCGAGAAGACCAACTACCCGCTGACGCTCGTCGTGGTCCCCGGCGCCGGGCTCCAGCTCAAGCTCAGCTACGACTGCGACCGGATCCCCGATTCGCTGGCGTCGGGCATGCTCGACCAGCTCGCGCACGTGCTCGCCGCGATCGCCGCCCGCCCAGACGCGGCGCCGCGCGACCTCGGCCTGATGCCGGCGCCCGCCCCGCGCGCGGCCGAGCCGGTCACCGGCAGCGGCCCGGTCGCCGCCGCGCCGTCGCTCGCCGCCGCCTGGCGCGCGGCCGCCGCCCGGTTCCCCGAGCGGATCGCGGTCACGGATGGCGAGCGAGCGCTGAGCTACCGCGCGCTCGACGCCCGCGCCGCGGCGATCGCCCAGGTGCTGCGCGCGCGCGGCGCCGCGCCCGACACGATGATCGGCGTGCTCGCCGATCGCTCGGCCGACCTGATCGCCGCGATGCTCGGCGTGGTCCTGGCCGGGGCGGCGTACGTGCCGCTCGATCCGCGCTACCCGACCGAACGCCTGCGGTTCCTCGCCGAGGACAGCGGCTGCCTCGCGATCCTGGCCTCGACCGACGCCGCGGCGCGCGCCGGCGAGCTCGGCTGCCCGGTGATCGACCTCGCGTCGATCGGCGAGCCGCGCGCCGACGAGCACGTTGATCTGACGCCAGCTCGCGATCGCGCCGCCTACGTCATCTACACCTCGGGCTCGACCGGCCGGCCCAAGGGCGTGGTCGTCACCCAGGACAATCTGCTGCGGCTGTTCTCCTCGACCCACCTGTGGTTCGGGTTCGACGAGCACGACGTGTGGACGTTCTTCCACTCGTTCGCGTTCGACTTCTCGGTCTGGGAGCTGTGGGGCGCGCTGCTCCACGGCGGCCGGGTCGTCGTCGTGGCCTACGATCAGAGCCGCGACCCCGACGCGTTCTACGAGCTGCTCGGCCGCGAGCACGTGACCGTGCTCAACCAGACCCCCTCGGCGTTCGCCCAGCTGATGGCCGCCGAGGAGCGCCGGGCCGCGCCGCTGCCGCTGGCGCTGCGCACCGTCGTGTTCGGCGGCGAGGCGCTCGATCCCGTGCAGCTCGCGCCGTGGTTCGCCCGCCACGGCGATCGCACGCCGCGGCTGATCAACATGTACGGCATCACCGAGACCACGGTCCACGTGACCTACCGGCCGATCACGATCGCCGACACCCGGGCGCCCACCAGCCTGATCGGCCGGCCGATCCCCGACCTCGAGCTCCGGCTGTGCGACGCCCACGGCCACCTGGTGCCCGACGGCGTGCCCGGCGAGATCTGCGTGGCCGGCGCCGGCGTGGCCCGCGGCTACCTGAACCGCGCCGAGCTGACCGGCGAGCGGTTCATCGCCGATCGCTTCGCGGCCGATCCGCACGCGCGGCTGTACCGGTCCGGCGATCTGGGCCGCCGCATGCCCGATGGCGACATCGAGTACCTCGGCCGCATCGACTTCCAGGTCAAGGTCCGCGGCTTCCGCATCGAGCTCGCCGAGATCGAGCACGCGCTCGCCACCCACCCCGCGCTCGCCGGCACCCTGGTGCTCGCGGTCGGCGACGGCGCGGACCGGCGGCTCGCGGCGTACGTGGTCGTGCGGCCGGGCGCGACCGCGCCGACCGCGGCCGAGCTGGGCGAGCACGTGCGGCGCAGCCTGCCCGACCACATGGTCCCCGAGCTGTATGTCGCGCTCGACGCGTTCCCGCTGACCCTGCAGGGCAAGCTCGATCGCCAGGCGCTGCCCGACGCGCGCCAGGCCCGGATCGCCGCCGGCCACGGCCACGTCGCGCCCGAGACCCCGGCGCAGGCCGCGATCTGCCGGATCTGGCAGGAGCTGCTCGGCGCGCCGCAGGTCGGCATCGACGACGATTACTTCGCGCTCGGCGGCGACTCGATCCGCGCGATCCGCGTGGTCGCGCTCGCCCGCAAGGCCGGCGTCGCGATCACGCTGCGCGATCTGTTCGCCCACACCACGCCGCGCCGGCTCGCCGAGGCCGCCGGCCGGACGCCCGACGCGAGCGAGCTCGCCGCCGCGGCGCCGCTGCCCGACGCGCCGTTCGCGATGATCTCCGACGCCGACCGCGCCGCGCTGCCCGACGGCATCGTCGACGCGTACCCGCTCGCGCGGCTGCAGGCCGGGATGCTGTTCCACAGCGACGCGCCCGCCGACAGCCGGCTGTACCACGACGTGTTCACGTTCCGGCTCCGGCTGGCGCACGACGAGGCGGCGTGGCGCGCCGCGATCCAGCGGGTGATCGCGATCCACCCGGTGCTGCGCACCAGCTTCCACTTCGACGGCTACAGCGCGCCGCTGCAGCTGGTCCACCGCACGATCGAGCCGCCGCTCCACGTCGAGGATCTGCGCGGGCTCGACGAGCCGGCCCGCGCCGCGCGGCTCGACGCGTGGTTCGAGGACGAGCGCCGCACCGGCTACGACTGGGCCCAGCCCGGGCTGTGGCGGGTCGGCCTGGGCCGCGTCGCCGACGACGTGTGCGAGCTGGTGATCGCCTGCCACCACGCGATCCTCGACGGCTGGAGCCTCGCCACGCTGATGGCCGAGCTCGCCGAGCACTACCTGTACGCGCTCGGCCGGCGCCCGGCCCCGCCGGTGTCGCCCGATCACAACGCGTTCCGCGACTTCGTCGCGCTCGAGCAGCGCAGCGAGGCCGACGGCGCGAGCCAGGCGTTCTGGGACGCGAGCCTGGGCGACGCGCCGGCGACCCGGATCCCGCGCTGGCCCGGCGAAGGATTATTGGTATCGCATGTCAGGTCAGGCAAGGGTGTAAGAGCGAGGCCATACTTACGTTGTTCGGGCTGCCGCTTGTGCAGCAGGGGAGTCGGATTGTGCTGCAGGGTTTGGTAGGTAAAATCAGCC
>DASWOO010000929.1:0-5240 GCA_036404335.1 Kofleriaceae bacterium | reverse complement strand
GCCTCGGCCTCGATCAGCGCGGCGAGCTCGGCGTTGTTGAGCTCGTCGGGCGCCGGCGCGCGCACCGGCGCGTTGGCGAGAAACTCGGCGTCATCTTCCGCGGAGTCGGCCGGGCCCGCGGCCTTGGCGGCGGCCGCGGCGCGCTTGGCCTTCTTCTTGCGCGGCTTGGGCCCATCGGCGACCACGACGTCGTCCGGCGTCATGACCTCGTCGGCCGTGGCGACATCGTCCGCGGTCCCCACGTCATCGACGGTGGTGACCACGTGCGCCGCGACGTCGACCGGCCCGCTACCCTCCGCGAGGATCTCGGCCGGGATGGCCTCGGCCGGGCCCTTCTTGTGTTTTCCGCGCTTTCGACTCACGGGGTACCTGCCCCGCTTCTAGCATCCGGGTACGACAGCTCACTCCCAGGGCCGCATCGGTCCCAGGATCTCGCGCGCTTGCTCGACCGTCGACTCGCGCCAGTAGCGCATCTGGTTGTCCGTGCTCATCAGCGACCGCGACTCCATGCGATCGCAGCACACGTTGCCGTAGAGGTGATCGATCTCGTGCTGCAGGATCCGCGCGTACCACCCGCCGGCGACCCGGCTGAACGGCTGGCCGTGCTCGTCGAGCGCCTCGACCTTCACCGTGCGCCAGCGCGGCACGATCATCACGAACCCCGCGAAGCTGAGGCAGCCCTCGTAGGCGTGCACGACCTCGTCGCCGACCGGCGCGATCCGCGGGTTGACGAGCACGTGGAATGGCACGGCGGCGCGCTCGCGCTCGGCCATCTGCTCGGGCGTGAGCCCGGCGTGGAGCCGCGGCGGATCCTCGATCACCGCGAGCTGCAGCGACTCGCCGATCTGCGGCGCGGCCAGGCCGACACCCGGCGCGTCGCGCATGGTGTCGCGCATGCGGGCGATCAGGTCCTGGATCAGCGGCGTCGCGAGCTCGTCGCGGCTGACCTCTCGCGCGCGCTGTCGCAGCACCGGATCACCGACTTGCACGATCTTGTAGGTCGCCATGACCCGAGCGTACGACGGAAACCTCGCGGCGGTTATCGATAGTCGTTCTCGGACCTCGCCACGCCCTGCTCCATCCGCGACCGCAGATCGTCGCCCGCGCGCTCGATCAGGATCTCCGCGTTGGTGTCGGCCTGCGAGATCGAGATCAGCCGCAGCTTGGCCATCTCGAGCAGCGCCAGGAACGTCACCACGGCCTCGTGCTTGACCTCGTCGAGCGTGCGCTCGATGCCGTCGCGCAGGAAGCTGAACATCGACGAGAACGAGAACCGGAGCTCGACCTCGAGTCGGTCGGTCAGCTCGGCGATCTTCTGGCTGACGCTCAGCCGATCGACGACGACGTTGTGCGCGACGGTGATCTTGGCCTGCGCCATCACCCGGTCGAACGCCTCGATCAGCTTGAACACCGGGAAGTGCGCGAGCGGCGCGATCAGGTCGGGGTCGACGCCGTCGCCGACCGCGTCCTCGACCTGGGTGCCGCGCGACCACACGTTGCGGCCGACCACCGGCTGGTTGCCGAGCTGCTGCGCGGCCTCCTTGTACTTCTGGTACTCGAGCAGGCGGCGGATCAGCTCGGCGCGTGGGTCGACCTCGACCTCGCCGGCCTCGGCCGCCGCCTCGGCGGTGTCCTCTTCCTCGAGCTCGGGCGAGGGCAACAGCTCGCGCGACTTGATGTGGCACAGGGTCGCCGCCATGAGCAGATATTCGCCGGCGACGTCGATGTCGACCGCGGCCATCGCGTCGAGGTACTCGAGGTACTTCTCGGTCACGAACGAGATCGGGATGTCGAGGATCGACAGCTCGTGCTTCTTGACCAGGTGCAAGAGCAAATCGAGCGGGCCCTCGAACATGTCGAGAGCAACCCTGTAACCAGCCACGTCCATCCGGGGGCTATCCGAACAGGTGCCCGAGGAATTGGTAGAGATGGCTGGCGAGCAGCGTCGCCGGCCAGATGAACACGATGCTGAGCTTGGGGATCAGCATCACCGCGAGCAGCAGGAACGGCGAGTAGCGCGCGAAGCTCTCGAAGGTCTCGCGGTGGCGGTACGGTACGAAGCTCTGCAGCACGTGGCCGCCGTCGAGCGGCGGGATCGGCAGCAGGTTGAAGAACAGCAGCACGAAGTTGAGCTGCACCGCGTACGGCAGGATCTTGTTGACGTCGCTGCCCGGCGCGACCACGCCGCGGGTGACCAGCACGATGTGGATCACCGCGATCGTCGTGGCGAGCAGCAGGTTCATCGACGGGCCGGCGACGGCGACCAGGATCTTGGCCGTCGTCATCGAGATCTTGCGGGTGATGCGATGCGGCTGCCACTCGACCGGCTTGCCCCAGCCAAAGCCACCGCCGTGGCCGCTCGCCGCGCCGTAGATGCTGCCGATCAGCGGCAGCACGAACGTGCCGATCGGATCGGCGTGGGCGAGCGGGTTCAGCGTGACGCGGCCCTGGCGCTTCGGCGTGTCATCGCCCAGCGTGTGCGCCACGATGGCGTGGCCGAACTCGTGCATCGCGACCGAGATCAGCAGCACGAAGACGTAGATCAGAATCCAGCGAATTTGTTCGGATGATAGGTCCATGCCAGCCGGCTCGGTCGTCCGACTATGGACGGAGGTCGCCGCGACTGCAACCCCTCCGCTCGGGGCGGGTAAGCCCCGCAGACCGACCGACGATCCGCGAGAAGAAACTTGCCAGAACCGGCCTGGGTTCGGGAGGATAGCGCATGGCGCGCCGGCTGAGCCTGGACGAGGCGGTCGACCTGTTCCTCGATCACATCAAGGTCGAGCGCGGGCTGGCGCGGCTGACGCTCGACGCCTACGGCCGCGACCTGGCGAAGCTGACCGCGTTCCTGGCCGTGCGCGGCCGGGCCGACGTCGACGACATCACGGCGCTCGATATCACCGACTTCCTGATCCACCTGGCGCAGAGCGGCCTCGCCGCGCGCAGCCGGGCGCGGACCCTGGTCGCGGTCCGCGGGCTGTGCAAGCACCTGGTCGGCGAGCGCTGGCTCGAAGCCGATCCGGCGGCGCTGGTCGACGCGCCGCGCACCGGCCGCCGGCTGCCGGGCGTGCTCGGCGAGACCGCGATCGCCAAGCTGATCTCGCAGCCGCCGAACACGCCGCGCGGCCGGCGCGACGCGGCGATGATCGAGCTGGTGTACAGCTCGGGGCTGCGGGTGTCCGAGCTGGTGAGCTTGCCGCTGGCCGACATCAACCTGCACGGCGGGTTCGTGCGGGTCACCGGCAAGGGCAACAAGACGCGCATGGTGCCGCTCAACACCGCGGCGCAGATGCGGATCCAGCGCTACCTCGAGGAGGATCGCGCCGGCTGGGTCCGCGATCCGGCCCAGCGCGCGCTGTTCCTAACCGAGCGCGGCGGGCCGATGACGCGCCAGGGGTTCTGGAAGGCGCTGCGCGGCCACGCCCGGCGCGCGGGGATCCGGCTGCCGGCCGGCGACGTCTCGCCGCACAAGCTGCGGCATTCGTTCGCCACGCACCTGGTCGAGCACGGCGCGGATCTGCGCGCGGTGCAGGCGATGCTCGGCCACGCCGACATCTCGACGACCCAGGTCTATACCCAGGTCAGCCACGCGAAGATGATCGAGCACGCGCGCAAGCACCCCCGCGCGCGGTACAAGCGCGCCGGCTGATGCGCGGGCGCAGGACATGGTCGCTGGCGCTGTGGGCCGCCCTGGGCTGCGGCGGGGCCGCGCCGCGGCCGACGCCGACCCTCGCGGGCGCGACGGTGCACTACGCGCCGCTCGCGATGCGCGACGACGCGCGGCGGCCGACCCAGGCGGTCGTGCTCGGCACCGACGAGGCCGACGGCTCGACCGTGCTGGCGCTGCCCGCGGTGGCGCGCGCGGTGACCGTCGACGCGCCGGTCGGGCGCGAGCTGGTGGCGATCGCGCTGTCGGCGGCGCCCGGGCCGAGCGCGGCGATCACCGGCGCCCTGCCCGCGTCGGACGGCGCGGCGCGGTGGAACGCCGGGCTGTGGAGCGCGGCGCTCGCGGCGGCGGACGCGCTCGGCAAGGACCTGCCGGACCTGGCGTGGTCGGCGACCCCGGCGCGCGCGGCCGAGCAGATCGCGGCCTCGGCGCTGATCGCCGCCGGCTGGCTGGCGTCGGCGACCGGCGAGGCCGTCGATCCGGCCGCGACCGTGCTCGGCGTGCTCGGCCCCGACGGCTCGATCCTGCCGGCGCCCGACCTGGCCGGCCAGCTGCTCGCGGCGGTCAGCCACGGCAAGACCCGGGTCGGCGTGCCGGCCGGCGCGCACGAGCTGATCGCCCAGGCGCGGGCGCACCACGCCGAGGCGATCGAGCTGGCGACGGTGCACGACGCCTACCAGCTGCTCACCCACAAGCGGCTGCCCGCGGCGGTGCCGGTCGGCGAGGCCGACATGGCGCTCGACGCCGAGACCGCGCGCGCGCTCGACGCGCTGTACCTCGGCTGGCAGCGCCGGCTCGCCAGCGAGTGGGCCGCGCTGCTCCGGCTCGAGCAGGCCGGGCGCCAGCCGCCGGCGATCGCCGCGCTCGACAAGCGCGCCCACGCGCGCGGCGAGCAGGCCGAGGCGCTGCACCGCGCCGGCCGGGCGGCGGCGGCGTACGCCGGCGTCGTCGACGCCTGGGTCTGCGCCGCCGCGGCCAACCAGGCGCGCGGCGTGGTCCGCGCGGTGACCTCGGGCAAGCTCGACGAGGCGCTCGCCCAGCTGCGCGCCGCGACGCCCGACGAGCCGTCGCTGGCCGGCGTGATCGACAAGCTCGGCGCGCTGCGGCCGTCGAGCGTGATCGGCCACCTGGCGATGGTCGACGGCTTCCAGACCGCGCTGCGCGGCTGGGGCGACCAGCGCGCCGCCGAGGCGGCGCTGACCGCGGCGCAGGCGCTGCTGACCGACCTGCGCGTCGAGCTCGGGGCCCCGGCCACCGCAGACGCCGCCGCCGCCGCGATCGCCCCGGCGATCGAGCTGCGGCTGCGCGCGGTCAGCCAGGCCGCGGTCGCCGACGAGCAGCTCGCGCTCGCCCCCGATCAGGGCGCCGCCGCCCTGCCGCCCAGCCTGTCGCGCCTGGCGCCGGCGCTGACCGCCGCGGCCACCGCCCAGCTCGGCGACGTCGACGCCGCGATCGTCGATCCGGCCACGCCCGGCGCGGCGCCGCACACCGCCCGCGACGTCGCCCGCCGCCGGCTCGCCACCATCGAGCCCGAGCTGCCGATCGCGGTCGCGCTCGCCGGCACGCTCGACCT
>DASWOO010000928.1:0-3031 GCA_036404335.1 Kofleriaceae bacterium | reverse complement strand
ACTCGACGGTGCCCGGCGCGGGCAGCCGCGGCGTCACCGTGCCGAGCGAGACCGCGCGCTCGATGTAGTTGCGCAGCTCGCGGACGTTGCCCGGCCAGCCGCGGCCGACCAGGCTGGCGACGAACTCGGACGGCAGCTGCTTCTGGTCGCCGACGAACATCCGGTAGAAGTGGGCGGCGAGCACCGGGATGTCGTCGCGTCGCGCGCGCAGCGCCGGCAGCCGCAGCTCGACGACCGCGAGCCGGTAGTACAGATCCTCGCGGAAGCTGCCCTCGTTGAGCGAGCTTGCCAGCGAGCGGTTGGTCGCCGCAACGATCCGGACGTTGACGGTGCGCGACGTGCTGCTGCCGACCCGGCGGATCTGCCGCGACTCGATCGCGCGCAAGAGCTTGGGCTGCAGCGCGATCGGCATCTCGCCGATCTCGTCGAGGAACAGCGTGCCGCCGTCGGCCTCCTCGAACACGCCCATGCGATCGCTGGTCGCGCCGGTGAACGCGCCGCGGACGTGGCCGAACAGCTCGCTCTCGATCAGGTGCTCGGGGATCGCGCCGCAATCGACCGCGACGATCGGGTGCGCCGCGCGCGCCGACGCCGCGTGCAGCGAGCGCGCGAGCACGTCCTTGCCGGTGCCGGTCTCGCCCTGGACCAGCACGGTCGCGTCGGTCTGGGCCAGGCGCTCGAGGATCGCGTAGACCCGGCGCATCTCGACGCTGGCGCCGACCAGCTCGCCGAACCCGTTGCGGGTCGAGACCTCGACGAACACCGGCTCCTCGCCGAGCTCGACCCGGAACGCCGAGCCGCCGATCCGGACCATCGTGCCGGGCGGGATCTCAGCCTCGCGGACCCGGACGCCGTCGATCAGCGTGCCGTTGGTGCTGCCGCAGTCGCGGATGATGATCGTGTTGCCGCGGACCGACAGCTCGCAGTGGAACTGCGACACCGTGCGGTCGGACAGCACCAGGTCGTTGCCATCGGCCGCGCCGACCCGCACGATCTCGCTGCCGACCGCGGCGCGCGCGCCGCGCGACGGGCCATCGACCACCGCGAGCACGACGGACCAGATCCGCATCGCCTGCGCGGGGGCGACCCGCGAGGTGACGTCTTGTTCGGCCTCGGTGCTCAGACCCGGCAGTTATATCGCGAACCGCGCCCGCAGCACCTTCTTGTCGAACTTGCCGACCGAGGTCCGGGGCACCGCGTCGATCAGCTCGATCCGCTCGGGCAGCTGCCAGCTCGCGAACCCGTTGGCCTTGAGGTGGGCTCGGACCTCGTCGATCCCGATCGTCTGGCCCGGCTTGACCACAACGCAGGCCAGCGGCCGCTCGAGCCACCTCGGATCGGGGATGGCGATCACCGCCGCCTCCTCGACGCCGGGCATCGCCATGATCGTGCGCTCCATGTCGACCGACGAGATCCATTCCCCGCCGGACTTGATCAGGTCCTTGGTGCGGTCGCCGATGATGAAGTAGCCGTCGGGCGACGCGATCGCCACGTCGCCGGTCTTGAACCAGCCATCGGCGGTGAACTGCTCCTGGCCCTCGCCCTTGTAGTAGCCATCGGCGACCCATGGCCCGCGCACCAGCAGATCGCCCATCGTCTTGCCGTCGCGCGGCGTCTCGACGTTGTGCTCGTCGCGGACCGAGACCTCGATGCCCGGCAGCGGCAGGCCCGCCTGGGTCCGGACCACGCGGGTCAGCTCCTCGTCGCCCCAGTCGCGCATGTGCTCCTTGGGCCACGCCACCGAGGCCAGCGGCGAGGTCTCGGTCATCCCCCAGACCTGGACGATCGGCAGATCGAACTCGATGCGGAATCGCTCGATCAGGCTGGTCGGCGGCTGCGCGCCGCCGTTCATGATCCGCTTGAGCTCGGGCAGGCGCGTGCCGGTCCGGGCCAGCTCGTCGCCGACCGCGAACCACACCGTCGGTACGCCGGCGGTGATGGTCACCCGCTCGCGCTTGAGCAGGTCGACCAGGTTCGGCCCGGTGTGATCGCGGCCGCCGAGCACCAGCTTGGCGCCGGTCAGCACCGCCGCGTGGACCAGGCCCCACGCCGTGGCGTGGAACATCGGCACCACAGGCAGCACGCAATCGCCGGGGCCGACCGCGCAGCACGACGTCATCGCCGTCGCCATCGCGTGCAGGTAGGTCGAGCGATGGGTGTACAGCACGCCCTTGGGCCGCCCGGTCGTGCCCGACGTGTAGCACAGGCCGAGCGGCAGGTTCTCGTCGAGCTCGCGGCGCGGGTAGCGGGTCGGCTGATCGCGGATCAGATCCTCGTAGGCGACGAGGTTGGGCAAGCTCGACGGCGGGACCTCGTGGCCGAGCACGATGATGTGCTTGACCCGGGCGAGCGCCGGCCCGAGCTGCTCGAGCATCGGGATCTGATCGGGGTCGGCGAGGATCGCGCGGTCATCGGCGTGCTCGATGATGTAGCCGAGGTCCTCGGCCGACAGCCGGACATTGAGCGTGTGCAGGACGCGCTCGGTGCACGGCACCGCGAAGTAGCACTCGACGTGGCGATAGTGATTCCACGCCAGGGTCGCGACCCGCTCGCCGCGCTCGATGCCCAGCCCGTCGAGCGCGTGCATCAGCTGCTGCGCCCGCCGCGCCATCTCGGCGTAGGTGGTGCGGTGATCCACGCCGTGCTCGCGGCTGACGATCTCGGTGGTGCCGAAGTGCGTCTCCGCGTTTTGAAACATCAGCCACGACGTGAGCTGCGTGGACATCATGGCAGGAGCGCTTCCTCAGAAGAATAGAAAGGCCGACATCATCAGCACGTAGTTCTTGGCGTCCTTACCGTCGGCGTATTGATCGTCGAACAGCGAGCCGCTGGCCGCGAGCCGCGTCGCCTTGGTCGGGTCGGTGATGATGCCGAACTCGAACAGGTCTTCCTGATCGCGGATCTTGGCGCGCGCGGCGTCGGCCGACGCCTGCGTGACCGTGCCGACCATTGCCGCGGTGCCGACGTGCTTGGCGTTGGCCGACTGCGAGTGCTGGTAGTTGAAGAACAGGCCGAGCCGGCCGTCGGTGCC
>DASWOO010000927.1:0-12395 GCA_036404335.1 Kofleriaceae bacterium | reverse complement strand
CATGTACGCCGCGAGCGGCTGGCCGGCAAACCGGGCGAGGCGCAGCATCAGATCGTTGCCGACCCGCGCGCCCTTGCGGCTGATCGCGTAGATCTCCGAGCCGATCGCCGGGCACGGCGCGTACTTCGGCTCGCCGTGGTCGCGCATCTCGCGCGCGAGCCGGAACAGCCGCTCGCGGCCGGCCGGATCGGACAGCACGGCGACCGCGCGGCGGAGGTCGCGGCGCTGGGCCTCGAGCGCGGCGATCTTGTCCTTGCCGTGGGTGAAGCGGAACCAGTCGCTGCGCAGCTGCTCGTTGAGCTCGGGGAGCTTGTTGCCGAGCTGGAGCATCGCCTCGGGGTTGTCGATCGACAGGCCGGTGTGCTCCTGCACGATCGGCGCGAGCGCCAGCAGCGTCGCCAGGTCGCGCGGGTCGGCCTCGAGCGCCAGGCCGAACGCGAGCAGCTCCTCGATCTCGCCGGCGGTGAACGCCGGGTGACCGGTGTTGAGGCTGGACAGCGCCTCGAGGGCGCGCTGGCAGGTCATCTTCATCGGGGATTGCCTTTCCGGTGGGCGAGCAGCAGCTGGAGCGCGGCGGCGGGCTCGCGCGTGGCGGCGAGCACGACCGGCGGGCCGGCCGGGGTCGCGCGCGCGTGCTCGAGGACGGCGAACACGTGGCGCTCGACCCGGGCGCGCGGCGGGCTCGCGCCGTCCCAGATCAGCTGGACCGCGGCGGCGCCGGCGTCGCGGAGCTGGCCGACGAGCTCCACGAGGTGGCGGGCGTTGCGCTCGGTGACCGGGACGAGGACGATTGCGCCGGGCAGCTCCGCGGCGCGCCGGGTCGCCGCCGCGCGGGCGCGGAGCTCGACGACGCGCGGCGGCTCGGGGGCCGTCGCGAACAGCGCGTCGATCGCGGTGGTGATCGCGGCGGTCACCGCGCAGGTCAGCCGCGCCGCCAGCTCCGGATCGGCGATCGCCACGCCGAGCGAGACCTCCGTCGGGATGGCCGACGCCTGGTACGGCGCGACCCGGACGACCAGGCCCGAGCCGGCCAGCGCCGGCGCGGTCCCCGCGATGACCTCGACGACCGCCGGCGTCACGTCGGGACCTTCTTGCGGAAGAAGCAGTTGTTGAGGCAGGTCAGCGAGCACGCGTCGATCTGCGTCCGCGTGCGGTGGTACGCGCGGCTGTTCCACAGCGCCCGCACGCTCTTGTGCCGCGCGTCGCCGTGGCTCCACGGCAGCCGGTAACACGGCTTGATCTGGCCGCGGTGATCGACGGCGAGGAACGACTCGCCGACCCGGCACGCCAGCCCGAGCGCCTCGCGCGACGAGTCGTGGAAGTAGCGCCGCATCAGCGACAGCCGCTCGGGCGTCGCGTGCATCAGCTTCCCGACCTCGGCCTTGACCGCCTCGAGCTCGTCGAACATCGCGTCGAGCTGTGGCCGGTCGTCGCGGCTCGGCCACAGCCGCGCGATCGCGCCGAGGTCGTCGCGCCGGACGATCTCGTCGCCGCGGAACCCGCCGTGCTGCAGGTTGATCGGCTGGATGTTGATGCCGTCGACGCCCTCGTCTCGCGCGCGCCGGACCAGCGCCGGGATCTCGGCGAAGTTCGCGCGCTGGATCACCGTCGACACGTTGACGCTGAGCTTGCTGCCCGGCCGCGCCGCCCGCGCCCGCACCAGCCGGCGGATCGCGCGCCACGCGTTGTCGCCCGCCTTGGCGACCCCGGTGATCTGCTCGTGCGTCGCGTCGAGCGCGCCGTGGATCGAGATCGACACCGACACTACGCGGCTCGCCAGCTCCTCGGCGATCGCCTCCGAGATCGGGAACCCGTTCGACGTGATCGTCACCAGGTGGCCGAGCTCGTTGGCGTAGCGGACGTGCGCCAGCATCTGCTTGTCGCGGAACGGCTCGCCCGCGCCGGTCAGCGCGACCCGGCGGATGCCCCACGCCGCGGCCTCGGCGATCAGCGCGCGGACGTCGTCGGCCGCGATCGTGTTCGGGTCGCGCTGCACGGCCCGGTTGCCGCACATGTTGCATTCCAGGCCGCACAGGTCATTGGTCGAGATGTCGAGCGCCGGCGGCGGCAGCACGTACGGCCGGCCGTTCGACATCGCCAGCGCGACGCCGTGCTCGCTGACCAGCCGGCGCAGGGTCGGCACCAGCTCGCCCTCGTGCGCGACCCGCGTCTGATCCTCGGACACGTCGTCGGCGCGCAGCACGATCGCGATCCGCCGCGGCTGCTCGCGCACCGCGCGCGACAGGAGCCCCAGGTTCCCCGGATCGACGTACCAGCGCAGCGCGTCGCCGCTGGCCGCGCGATATGCCGCGAGCGCCGCGCCGGGCGCGTCGGGGGTGCCGTGCTCGAACAGCTCCGTCATCGGGCGACCTCCTCGGTGGCGGCGACCAGGTCGTGGGTGCCGCCGCGGCACTTGTTGCAGATCGGCAGCGCGCCGCGCCCGGCGAGCATCTGGGCGCGAAACGCGCGGTACTTCTCGCCGCGCCAGATCTCGGTGAACGGCCGGTCGAACACGTTGCCCATGACGTACGCATCGCGCCCGCCGGGCGTGTCGGCGAGCTCGGCCATGTCGGGCCGCAGGTAGCAGCACGGAGTGACCGAGCCGTCGACGTTCACCACCGTATGGTCCCACGCCATCGTGCAGAACGCATGGCGCACGCTGTGGGTCTCGCCATCGGCGGCGTAGCGCGACAGGAGGCGCGTGGCCGGGACCAGGTGCTTCTGCGCGTCGTCGTCGGCGCCGACCGTCTTGATCCGCAGCGCGTCGACGCCCCACTCGGCCGCCAGCTCGCGCATCCGCGGTAGCTCGTGCTCGTTGTGGCGCATGACGATGAACTGCAGCTCGATCCGCGGCTTCACGAGCCCGAGGCGCGCCTTCTCCGCGCACAGCCACGCGACCGAGCGCGCGACCCGCTCGAAGTCGCCCTCCTTGCGGAACGTGGCGTAGGTCTCCTGGCTCGCCCCGTCGACGCTCAGGATCAGGACGTCGAGGCCCGAGCCGAGCAACGCGCGGCCGCGCTCGCCATCGAGGAAGTGCACGTTGGACGAGACCTTGACCACGCCGACCCCGCGCTGCTTGGCCAGGGCGATCATCTGCGGCAGCTGCTTGTTGAGCAGCGGCTCGCCGTAGTTCCACAGCGCCAGGTTGCGCAGCCGAGGCGCCAGGCCGTCGAGCACGTGCGCGAACCCGTCGAGCGACAGCTGCGGCAGCGGCTTGATCTTGCCGGTCCCGGTCGGGCACGTCGGGCAGCCGAGGTTGCACAGGTTGGTCGGCTCGATCATCCCGGTCTCGGGCCCGCGCGCCGGCAGCTCGGACAGGTAGCGCATCAGCTCGGGCGGCGGCACGACCACCGCGCCGGCCGCCGTGAACAGCCGGCGCAGCGCGTGGGCCTCGGGCACCGCGCTGGCGGCGAGCCGGCCGTCGACCTGCGCGGCGGGCGCGAGAAATAACCGCACGGTGCGGACCTTGGCCAGCGCGGCGGCCGGCACAGCCTGGAGCTGGCGGTAGAGGCTCGACGCCTCGGCGTGCGGCACCCCGTGGACCAGCTCGACGCCCTCGACGTGCGGCAGGGCGTGGGCCGCGAAGTCGGGCTCGACGAACCGCCGCAGCTTGACCTCGACCCGCGGCGCGTGGCCGAGCGCGATGCAGTCCTCGAGCGCGTCGGGCAGGAGCCGGGCGCCGTCGCTCGTCGCGCGCAGCCGGACCAGGCGCTCGCGGGCGATCACGCCGCGCAGCAGCTCGCGCCGCCGGGTCCGCTCGGCGCGCTGGCCGGCCTGGTGGCGCTGGGCGAGCCGGACCAGCTCGACGCCGGTCGTCACCGTGGCGAGCGCCTCACGCAGCTGTGATGCCGGTCGCTCCGCGGCAGGATCGGGCAGAGAAGACGTCGAGCCCGCCGTGGCTTCCGCAAAATCTCGCGGCTCCGTGCGTGTGGCCACCGTGAGGAGCGTCGTCGGTAGATTGTTACTGAAGCTGCGGGTCTCCAGCGCCGTGCGCCAGATCGCGAGCATCCGATCGGTGACCCGGTCCTGTGACAGGCGGTCGATCACGCGGGCCCGCGCCCGTGCGCCAAGCTGTCGCGCCGCATCGGGGTCCGACAGCAGGCGATCGATCGCCGCGGCGGCGGCCTCGACATCGCCCGGCCCGACGACGATCCCGGCGTCGCCGACCGCCTCGGGCACGCCGCCGCTCGCGGTCGCGACCACCGGGATACAGCTCGCCGCGGCCTCGATCAGCGCGACCCCGAAGCCTTCGACATCGGTATCGGTCGTAGCTTCGGCGAGCAACACGAACGCGTCGGCCAGCCGATACAGCGCAGGTAGCTCGGCGTCGGCCACGAAGCCGGCGGCGATCACGCGCGAGGCGATCCCGAGCTCCTGGGCCAGGGCGGCGAGCTCGGCGCGCATGGTCTCGCTCGCGCCGGTGAACACGTACTTGAGCCGGGGCCGATGGCGGCTCAGCCGGGCGATCGCCTGCAGCGCCGCGCGGTGGCCCTTGCGCGGGGCCAGCCGCGACACGGTGAGCACGACCTCGTCGTCGGCGGTCAGGCCGAGCCGGGCGGCGAGCGCGGGGTCGCGCGGCCCCGGGCAGAACCGCGCCGGGTCGACGCCGTTCTCGACGGTATGCAGGACCTCGGCCGGCACGCCGCGCGCCTCGGCCAGCGCGCGCGAGAACTGCGAGACGCAGACCACGGCGTCGGCCGCGGCGAGGCCGGACCGCTGGACCGCTCGGTACGCCGGCTCGTCCATGCCGTGCGCGACCCACGGCGCCAGCAGATCGTTGCCGTGAACATTGGCGGTCACGACGCACGGCAGCGCGGCGCGCAGCAGCGGGATCCACGGGCCGAGCCCGGCGTGACATAGGTGGAGGACGTCGGGCGCGTCGCGCAGCGCGGCGTCGATCGTGGCCAGGAGGTCGGGCCACAGGTCGATGCGCAGCGGCCGGGGCAGCGGGCGATACAGCGGCGACACCCGGTCGCCCAGGCCGCTCGCCGCGACCCCGAGCCGGTTGGTGGTGTAGACCCGCGCGTCGAGGCCGCGGGCGACCAGGCCGTGGGCGAGGCCGCGCGCGACGGTCTCCATGCCGCCGAGCTTGGGCGCGAAGTCGTGGGCGATCAGCGCGATCCGGGTCGGCGCGGGCGCGACGCGGACCGGGCGTAACACGGCCTCGGCGGCGGCGCGGTTGCGGGCGATCAGCGGAGCGCCGTGGTGGCCGGCGATCATCTGATCGAGCGCGCCGGGGGTGAGCAGCAGGCGCTCGATCCGATCGGCGAGCTCGCGGGCGCGCGGCCGGGCGATCACCGCGGCGCCGACGTCGACCAGGCGCTGGGCCCGGGCGCGCTGATCCTCGGCCTTGCGGTAGGCGGGGACCAGGATCGCCGGCTTGGCCAGCGCGCGCAGCTCGGCGATCGCGTTGTAGCCGGCCTGCGAGATCACCAGCGACGCCGACGCCAGCAGCGCCGGCAGCTCGGCGGTCGACGGGATCAGCGTGAGGCCGGCGAAGCCCTCGAGGTGGGCCGGCGGCTCGGCGTACGGGCCGGTGACCAGGATCGTCTCGAGCGCGGGGATCCGCGCGCGCGCCAGCCAGTGGGCGTCGGCCACCGCGCGCAGGTAGCGCCGGGCGTCGACCGGCTGGCCGCCGCCGCCGGCGACCGCGACCACGCGATGCGGCCGGGGCGCGGTCGATGACGATGATGCGGCGATCGACACGACCGGCCCCGACAGCTCGACCGGCAGCGCGCCGAACGCGGCGAGCTCGACCTCGCCCGGATCGTGCGGCACGACCAGGCGATCGAACGCGAGCCCGGCGCCGCCGGCGACGAACGCGCGCAGCGCCTCGGGCCGCAGCTCGCGCAGCACCAGCACGGCGCGGATGTTCATCGCCGCCAGCCGGCGGACGACGCGCATCGGCGCATGGGTGTCGAACACGACGAGGTCGGGCGCGAACGCGGTGAACGCCGCGAGCAGCGCCGCCTCCTCGAGCGGCTCGGGCAGCGCGGTGTGCACGCGCGACGGCTCGGCGTGCGGCTCGGCCAGCCGGGCCGGCAGCTGCACGAAGTCGAGGCCCGCGCGGACGAGCAGCGACGGATCGCGCGCGTTGGTCAGCACCAGGCGCTCGACGCCGGGCGAGAGCGCCGGCAGCTCGCGGGCGATCGCGACGGTGCGGACCAGGTGGCCCAGGCCGACGCCGTTGATCGCGTGGAACGCGACGCGCAGCGGCCTCACGCGGCCCCCGTGGCGAGCGCGATCAGCGCCTCCGCGGCCTCGCCCTCGCCGCCGGTCGCGAGCGGCGGCAGCACCGCGCGCGCCATCCAGGCCAGCGCCGCGGCGATCGCGTCGTCGTCGAACCGCACCAGCGCGTGCGCCCAGCCGCCGGCGGCCAGCCGCGCCGCGCGCGCCGCCTGATCGTCGAACGTCCGCGGCTGGGCGAACAGCGCGGCCGGCACGCCGAGCGCGGCGAGCTCGTGCGCGGTGTTGTAGCCCGCCGGCGCGAACGCCCCGTCGAAGCCGCGCATCACCGTCGCCAGCGGCGCGCACCGCATCGCCCGGATCCGCGGGTCACCGCCTGTCTCGTTGGCGGCGGCCGCGTCGGCCGCGAGCGGCCCGGTGGCGAGCACGACCCGCGCGTCCGGCGCGATCCGGACGATCGCGCGCGCCAGGCTCAGCGCCCGGTCGGCCGCGGCGCGATCGCCCCCGCCGCCGGCGGCGACCAGGATCACCCGGCCGTCGAGGCCGAGCGCCGCGCGCGCCGCCCCGCGATCCAGCGCGTCGTCGAGCCGCGCGATCGGCGCGACCGGGCGGACCGCGCCGGCGAAGTCGCCGAGCCCCGCCGCCGCCGGCGCGAGCGGCCCCGGGTCCGCGACCAGCACCGCCAGCGCGTGGCCCGCCAGCCCCGCGGTCAGCGCGCCGGCCAAGCCCGGCGGCAGCTCGCCCTGCCCCGCCGTCGCCCGCCGCACCAGCGCGCGCTGCATGCCGGCGCGCTGCACGCCCGCCAGCTCGCCGTGCGGCCCCGACGGGAACGTGTCGGCGACCAGCAGATCGGGCGCGAAGCCGTCGACGATGCCCGCGATCGCCCCGCGCACCAGGCTGCGCCGCTCGACGTCGCCGAGCCCGCCGCGCCGCCCCGCCTCGGGCGCCGGCAGCCGCACGACCGTCGCGCGCGCGCCGCCCAGCAGCGCGTCCGCCGAGGACGTCGTCGCCAGCACGGTCTGCAACGCGAGCGCGCGCCGCTCGGCGACGCGCGCCAGCCCGCCGGCGATCGCGATCATCCGCGCGACGTGGCCGACGGAGAACCCGTCATTGGCGATCAGCAGGACGCGCAGCGGCCTCACGAGACGTCGTAGTCACCCATCGCCGGCGACGACGCGTGCGCCTCGCGGTCGAGGTCGACGTTGTACGGCGCCTGGCCCAGCAGCGGATCGCTGTCCGGCACCTGGAGATCCGGATCGATCGCCACCGCCGGATCCGGCGCATAGTCGGCCGCCCGGCGCTGCTGATAGCCCTGCTGATCCTCCCAGAACCAGTCGTGGTACCGGCTATGGCCCCAGCCGTATCCGTAGTTGTCCCAGCTCGAGTACGGGTCGTGGAGGATCGGCCAGTACACCGGATCATAGCCGCGGCGCTGCAGGTACGCCCGGCGCGCCACCGGGCTCAGGTTCTGGCCGCGGATCTCGTTCAGCACCGTCTCGGCCTCGGCCGGCTTGTACACGGCCTCGATCGCCGCGATGCCCTTGTCGGTCAGGCGATAGCGATCGTGCAGCGGCCAGACCCGATCCCAGCGCGCGAGATACCCCTGCTCCTCCAGCGCGACGAAGATGTGGCGCAGCGGGTGGTCATCGGAGATCGGCCACTCGATTACGTCGCCATCGTAAATGTGACGAAGAATCAAGTAGGCAGTGGACTGCTCCTGCGGGTCCCCGAACTGCATTCCCCGAATGCTACAGGAGGCCGCTCTCCGCCGCTGTCGCCGCCGGACAGAATTGCTATGGTGCGCCGCATGTCTTCCACGCGCTCCACCCCTATCCGTCGCGTCGCCGTGCTCGGCGCCGGCGTGATGGGTAGCGGCATCGCCGCTCACTGTGCCAATGCCGGGATCCCGGTCGTCCTGCTCGACATCGTGCCGCCCAAGCTGACCGACGCCGAGAAGTCGTCGAAGGCCAAGCGCGACGGGTTCGCGGCCGGCGCGCTCGACAAGCTCAAGAAGGCGCGGCCCGCGGCGCTCATGCACCCGCGCAACGCCCAGCTGATCACGATCGGCAACTTCGACGACGACCTCGACAAGGTCAAAGATGCGGACCTGATCATCGAGGCGATCGTCGAGCGGCTCGACATCAAGCAGGCGCTGTTCGAGAAGCTGGAGCAGCTCGCGCCGAACGCGTTGATCGCGTCGAACACGTCGGGCCTGCGGATCAAGGACATGGTCGTCGGCCGGACCGACGCGTTCCGCAAGAACTTCATGATCGCGCACTTCTTCAACCCGCCGCGCTACATGAAGCTGCTCGAGCTGGTCGCCGGCGCGGACACCAGCGACGAGGCCAAGGCCCGGGTCGAGCGGTTCGGCCGCGACATCCTCGGCAAGGGCATCGTGTGGGCCAACGACACGCCGAACTTCATCGGCAACCGGATCGGCCTGCAGTCGATGATGACCACGATCCACCTGATGCTGGAGCGCGGCCTGACCCCGGAGGACGTCGACGCGATCACCGGGATCGCGATGGCCCACCCCAAGAGCGCGACGTTTCGCACCGCGGACGTCGTCGGCCTCGACACCGTGGGCCACGTCGCCGACAACTGCTTCAAGTCGCTGACCGACGACGAGGAGCGCCAGACGTTCAAGACGCCGGACTTCATCGCCAAGATGATCGAGCGCGGTCAGCTGGGCGACAAGACCAAGGGCGGGTTCTATAAGAAGCAGGGCGACACGCTGTCGACCCTCGATCCCAAGACCGGCGAGTACCGGGCCAAGGGCGGCGATCCGGAGATCGCCAAGGCGACCAAGGCGATCGCCCGCACCGAGGATCCGCGCGAGCGGGTCAAGAAGCTGGTCGCGGCGCCCGGCGTCACCGGCGAGTTCGCGTGGACCGTGCTGTCGCGCAGCCTGGCGTACGCCGCGCGCCGCATCGCCGAGATCACCGAGTCGATCGAGGCGATCGACAACGCGATGAAGTGGGGCTACGCCTGGGACCTCGGCCCGTTCGAGACCTGGGACGCGCTCGGCTTCGCCGAGACCTACGCGCGGATGAAGCAGGACGGCATCGCCCTGCCCGCGTGGGTCGACAAGATGGCGCAGGCCAAGGCCCCGGCGTTCTATTCCGAGGGCCGGATCTGGGACCCGGCGCGCGGCGACTACGCCAAGCGCAACGTCGACGCGCGCGAGGTCACGTTCGACATCCTGAAGCAGAGCTCGGCGCCGGTGCTGCGCAACTCGGGCGCCGAGGCGTGGGACCTCGGCGACGACGTGCTCGGCCTGACGTTCAAGACCAAGGCGAACTCGATCGACGCCGACGTGATCAAGATGATCGGCGAGGCGGTCGACCGCGCCGAGCGCGACTTCCGCGCGCTGGTGGTGTGGAACCACGGCGAGTTCTTCTGCGTCGGCGCGAACCTGTTCGCGGTGGTGATGGGGGCCGGCCAGAAGCAGTGGGACGCGATCCGCGAGATGGTGCGCGCCTACCAGTACGCGACCCAGCGGATGAAGTACGCGACGATCCCGGTGGTCGCCGCGCCGTACAACCTGACGCTCGGTGGCGGCCTCGAGCTGTGCTACGGCGCCGACGCGGTCCAGGCCGCGGCCGAGACCTACGCCGGCCTGGTCGAGGTCGGCGTCGGCCTGATCCCGGGCGGCGGCGGCACGATGAACATGCTGTGGCAGGCGCTCGGCTCGGTGCCCGAGGGCGTCGAGCTCGACACCTACGCCGCGGTGACCCAGGTGTTCAAGAACATCGCGCTCGCCAAGGTCGTGACCTCGGCCGAGGAGGCCAAGGCGGCCGGGTTCTTCCGGCCGAGCGACGGCGTGTCGTTCGACCGCGCCCGCCAGCTGTGGGAGACCAAGCAGCGCGCGATCGGCCTGGCGAACGCCGGCTATCACCCGCCCGCGCCGCGCGCCTACAAGCTGCCCGGCGAGAGCGGCATCGCGACCATCAAGATGATGGTCAACACGCTCGTCCACGGCAAGTACGCCAGCGAGCACGACGCCAAGATCGCGATGAAGCTCGCCAACGTGCTGTGCGGCGGCGTGTCGGGTAGCACCCACGCGGTCACCGAGGACGAGATCCTCGAGCTCGAGCGCGAGGCGTTCGTCAGCCTGTGCGGCGAGCCGCTGTCGCAGGCCCGCATGCAGTACATGCTGCAGAACAACAAGCCCCTTCGCAACTAACGGAGCGCATCCCATGACCACCGAAATCGTGATTGCAGAGGCAGTTCGCTCCGCGGTTGGCCGCGGCCACAAGGGCGCGCTGTCGACCAAGCGCCCCGACGAGCTGGCGGCGGACGTCATCCGCGGCCTCCTGGCCCGCGTGCCGCAGGCCCGCGGCAAGATCGACGACTTCGTCCTGGGCTGCGCGATGCCCGAGGGCGAGCAGGGCCTCAACGTCGCGCGCCTGATCGCGCTGTCGGCCGACCTCGGCATCGAGGTCCCGGCCCAGACCATCAACCGGTTCTGCTCGAGCGGCCTGCAGGCGATCGCGATCGCCGCCGGGTCGATCGCGGTCGGCTCGACCGACGTCGTGCTCGCCGGTGGCGTCGAGTCGATGACGATGGTGCCGATGACCGGCTTCCACCTGTCGGCGTCGCCCGAGCTGATGGACAAGCTGCCCGGCGCCAACACGCCGATGGGCATCACCGCCGAGAACGTCGCCAACCGGTTCGGGATCTCGCGCCAGCAGCAGGACGAGTTCGCGTACAAGTCGCAGATGAAGGCCAAGAAGGCGCTCGAGACCGGCGCGTTCAAGGACGAGATCGTCCCGGTGCGCGCGGTCGGCTACCAGGGCGGCGAGAAGGTCTACACCGACTTCACCGTCGACGAGATGCCGCGGTTCGACACGACGATCGAGGGCCTGGGCAAGCTGCCGGCGGCGTTCGCCAAGGGCGGCAGCGTGACCGCGGGCAACTCGTCGCCGATCTCCGACGGCGCGGCGATGGCGCTCGTGATGTCGCGCAAGGCGGCGGACGAGCTGGGCGTCAAGCCGCTCGGCATCTTCCGGTCGTTCGTCACCGTCGGCGTCGATCCCGAGATCATGGGCATCGGCCCGCTGCCCGCGGTGCAGAAGCTGCTCGCCCGGAACAACCTCAAGGTCTCGGACATCGACGTGTTCGAGGTCAACGAGGCGTTCGCCAGCCAGGCGGTGTACTGCACCAAGGAGCTCGGCCTGCCCGAGGATCGCGTCAACATCAACGGCGGCGCGATCGCGCTGGGCCACCCGCTGGGCTGCACGGGCGCCAAGCTGACGGCGTCGGCGCTGTACGAGCTGCGTCGGCGCGGCGGCCGCTACGCGGTCGTCACGATGTGCATCGGCGGCGGCCAGGGCGCCGCGGGTCTGTTCGAGCGGGCCTGAGCCGATGTGGCAGGCCGTCGCGCTAGCGTTCGGGTTGGCGATGGATGCCATGGCCGTGTCGGCGGCGCGCGCGATCGCCGCGCACCGGGCGCGCGAGGCGGTGATCCTGCCGCTGGTGTTCGGCGGGTTTCAGGCGGCGATGTCGGCGGCCGGCTGGTTCGCCGGCGCGCGGCTCGGGCCGTACATCGCGGCGTGGAACCGCTACGTCGCGTTCGGCCTCTTGCTGATCATCGGCGGCAAGATGCTGGTCGACGCGCTGCGCGGCGGCGCCCCGACCGACGAGGTCGCCGCCACCGCCCCGCCCCGGGTGCCGGTCTCGCTCTACCTGGGCCTGGGCATCGCGACCAGCATCGACGCCGCCGCGGCCGGGATCACCCTGCCGATGGTGCCGGTCGACCCGTGGATCTCGGTCGCGCTGATCGGCACGATCACCGCTGCCTGCGCGCTGCTCGGCTTCGTCGCCGGCCGCTACCTCGGCGACAAGCTCGGCACCGGCCTGGCCGCCGTGGGTGGCCTGGTCCTGATCGGCATCGGCACCAAGATCCTGATCACCGGCTAACCGCGCCGCTCAGGCCCGCGTTAGGCCTTCTTCAGCTCGATCTTGCGGGGCCGGGCTTCGGACTTCTTGCCGATCGTCAGGTGCAGCACGCCGCTGTCGAGCTTGGCCTCGACGCACTCGCCGTCCGCCGTGTCGGGCAGCGCGAAGCTGCGGGTGAACGAGCCGTACTGGCGCTCGTAGAGCGCGTAGGCCTCGCCCTCCTTGCGCTCGTCCGCGTGCCGCGTGCCCGAGACGGTCAGCACGTTGTTGTGGACCGCGATGTCCAGGTCCTTCTCGGCGACGCCCGG
>DASWOO010000926.1:0-1946 GCA_036404335.1 Kofleriaceae bacterium | reverse complement strand
GCAGGGCGCCAAGCCCGGCGAGGGCGGCCAGCTGCCCGGCAACAAGATCGACGAGCGGATCGCGCGCGTCCGGTGCTCGACCCCCGGCGTCACGCTGATCTCGCCGCCGCCGCACCACGATATCTACTCGATCGAGGATCTGGCCCAGCTGGTCTACGACCTGTCGTGCGTCAACCCGACCGCGCGGGTCAGCGTCAAGCTGGTCAGCGAGCTCGGGGTTGGCACGATCGCGGCCGGCGTGGCCAAGACCCGCGCGGGCTGCGTGGTGATCGCCGGGACCGAGGGCGGCACCGGCGCGGCGCCGCTGTCGAGCCTCAAGCACGCCGGCCTGCCCTGGGAGCTCGGCCTGGCCGAGACCCAGCAGGTGCTGGTCGCCAACAAGCTGCGCGACCGGATCCGGGTCCAGGTCGACGGCGGGCTGCGCACGTCGCGCGACGTGATCGTCGCCGCGCTGCTCGGCGCCGAGGAGTTCGGCATGGCGACCGCGTCGCTGGTCGCGACCGGCTGCGTGATGCTGCGCAAGTGCCACCTCAACACCTGCTCGGTCGGCATCGCGACCCAGGATCCGGCGCTGCGCGAGCGCTACACCGGCTCGCCCGAGCAGGTCATCGCCTACTTCACCTACGTGGCCGAGCGGGTCCGCGAGCGGATGGCGGCGCTGGGCGCGCGCACGCTCGACGAGCTGGTCGGCAAGGTCGAGCTGCTGCGGCCGCGCGATCCGGCGACCCTCGCGGCGCACCCCAAGGCGCAGAAGCTCGATCTGTCGGCGATCCTCGCGGTGCCGGAGCCCGGGCCGCGGCGGTTCGCCAGGGCCCAGCCGTGGGACCTCGCCGATCACCTCGATCTCGATCTGATCCGCCGGGCCGAGGCGGCGCTGGCTGGCGGCCGGCCGATCGAGCTGGCGGCGCCGATCGACAACGCGCGGCGCGCGGTCGGGACGCTCCTGTCCGGCGAGATCGCCCGCCGCCACGGCGCGCGCGGCCTGCCCGACGGCGCGATCAAGGTCCGGCTGAACGGCAGCGCCGGCCAGAGCCTCGGCGCGTTCCTGGCGCCGGGCGTGACGCTCGAGCTGTGCGGCGACGCCAACGACTACATCGGCAAGGGCATGTCGGGCGGCCGGATCGTGGTGTATCCGCCGGCGAGCGCGCGGTTCGCGCCCGAGCACAACGTGATCATCGGCAACGTCGCGCTGTACGGCGCGACCGCCGGCGACCTGTTCGCGTGCGGCCTGGCGGGCGAGCGGTTCGCGGTCCGCAACTCCGGCGCGCGCGCGGTGGTCGAGGGGGTCGGCGATCACGGCTGCGAGTACATGACCGGCGGCGTGGTCGTCGTGCTCGGTGCGGTCGGCCGCAACTTCGCGGCGGGCATGACCGGCGGCACGGCCTACGTCTTCGATCAGGCCCAGAGCCTGCGCGCCCGGACCAACCTCGAGCTGGTCGAGCTCGAGTCGGTGGTCGAGGAGAGCGACCTGTGGCTGCTCAACAGCCTGATCGAGGACCACGTCCGGTTCACCGCCAGCCCGCTCGGCCGCCGCGTGCTCGATAACTGGGAGCACCTGGTGTCGCGGTTCGTCAAGGTCATGCCGATCGACTACAAGCGCGTGCTGCAGAGCCGGCGCGCGTCGTCGCGGCCGCGGCCGGGCCAGCTCACCGTCGTGGGGGGGCGCTAGCCATGGGCAAGCCGACCGGCTTCATCGAGCAAGCGCGGCTGTTGCCCAAGAAGCGGGCGGTGGCCGAGCGGCTGCGCGACTGGCGCGAGCTCGAGCCGCCGCTCGGGCTGCTCGAGCGCGACGCGATGCGGACCCAGGCCGGGCGCTGCATGGACTGCGGCGTGCCGTTCTGCCACCAGGGCTGTCCGCTGGGTAACCCGATCCCCGAGTTCGCCGACCTGGTGTGGAAGGACCGGTGGCGCGACGCGCACCTGCGGCTGGCGTCGACCAACAACTT
>DASWOO010000925.1:0-4940 GCA_036404335.1 Kofleriaceae bacterium | reverse complement strand
CGTTGTGGCCCTCGATCAACATCGTCCGGCCGTAGCGCCGGTCGCGCACCGCCTGCATGACGTAGCGGTTGTGCGGCTCGTACTGGATGCGATAGGCGATCATCAGCTTGCGGTCGGCGCGCTTGCAGGCGTCGATCATCTGCTGGCAGTCGGCGACCGAGGTCGCCATCGGCTTCTCGCACAGCACGTGCTTGCCGGCGGCCGCCGCGCGCACGGTGTACTCGGCGTGCATGTTGTCGGGCAGCACGATGTAGACGGCCTCGATCGCCGGGTCGTCCTTGATCCGGTCGAAGCCCTTGTAGTCGAAGATCCGCTTGGGCTCGACGCCGGTCTGCGCGGCGATGGTCTCGGCCTTCTTGCGATCGCCGCTGACCAGCGCGACCAGCTTGGTGCTGCGCGACTGCGCGAACGCCGGCAGCAGCTGCTCGAGCGTGAGGTGGCCGATGCCGACCAGCGCGATGCCCAGCCGCTGGCCCGGCGGGTCGGCGGCGGGCGCCGGGGGCTTGGGCATCTCGGACGGCGCCTCGGTCGGCGTCAGCTTGATCTGGTCGGCGTGCGCGATGTGCGGTAGCGCCGCGGCGGCGAGCAGGCCAGTGCCGGCGTGAGACAGGAAGGCGCGGCGATCGAATGTCATGACGCGGAGCCCAGCAAGCAGCGTGCGCGTCGACTCGAGTGCGCATCGTGTCGTCGGCGCGCGGGCTTGCCGGCCTCGCGCTTGCTTCTGAGAACGCCTGTCTGACACACGGTTCATCACCGGATCGCCTCGATCCAAGGAGCTTTGCATGCAGCGTCATTCGCCAGGTCGACAGCAGGGGATGCAGTACGGCACTCAGCCGGGGCAGCCGTTCTACGGCGACAGCCCGGCCGGCTACAACGAGGACAGCGGGCACGGCAGCTACGGCGGCTACGCGCACGACGACCGCGGCAGCACGCATGGCGCGGACCAGCGCCTCGGCCAGCATGGCCCCAACCAGGGCGCCGGTCAGCACGCGCCCGAACAGGGCGGCTACAATAGCTACTCGCGCGACACGGACCGCGGCTATGGCGGCGGCGATCACCCGCTGAGCCACCGCGACGAATACAACAGCTACGCGCGCGACGCCGGCCAGCGCGGCGCCGACCAGCGCGGCGCCGGCCAGCGCGGCTACGACCAGCGCGGCGCCAGCCAGGGCGGCTATGACCAGCGCGGCGCCAGCCAGGGCGGCTTCGGCACGCACGGCCACGACGCGGACGGCCAGGGCCAGCACGGTCAGGACCAGCGCGGCCAGGGGCAGTACGGTCAGGGCCAGCGCGGGTACAACACGCGCGGCCAGGGTCAGGGCGTCTACAATACGCATGGCCAGGATCAGGGCGGCTACAACACGCATGGTCAGGACCAGGGCGGCTACAACACGCGTGGCCAGGACCAGCGCGGCAACAACACGCGTGGCCAGGATCAGCGCGGGCAAGACACGTACGGCCAGGATCAGGGCGGCTACAACACGCGCGGCTATGACACGCACGGCCAGGATCAGCGCGGCTACAACACGCGCGGCCACGAGACCCCTGGTCAGGATCAGCGCGGCTATGACCCGCGCGGCACCGGCGCCGGCACCCGCAACGACGGGCGCGGCCAAGACACGCGCAACGACGTTCGCTCGCACTGGGGCAACGACCGCGGCGGCCAGGATCGTGGCCAGGATCGTGGCCACGAGCGCACTCCGGATCGCGGCCACGACGATCGCGGCGACTACCGCGGCAATGAGGTGCGCGGCGGCTGGAGCAATGTCGACCAGCGCGTGAGCGGTGACCAGCGCTGGGCTGGCGGCCAGGGCTACGCGGGCTACGACCGCCAGGCCACCCACGGCGCCGCGGGCGGCTACGATCGCCACCGCGACTTTGTGGGCTACGAGCACCAGGGCGGCGACGACGACGACCGCCACAGCAACGTCGGCGGCGACCACGGCCGCAGCCACGGCGGCTACGACAACCGCGCGGATCGCAACGACGCGAGCCGGTTCAGCGGCGAAAACCGCGGCCGCGGGCGTTAGTCCTCGCCCTCGCGGGCGAGCCCCGAGCCCTCGCGGGCGAGCCCCGAGCCCTCGCGGGTGAGCCCCGAGCTCTCGCGGGCGAGCCCGGCCCTCGCGGGGCTAGTCTTGCGCGGGCGCCGGCTCGAGCAGCCGGTGCACCGCGGTCAGCAGCTGGTGCGCCTCGACGGGCTTGGGGATGTGCTCCTGATAGCCCGCGAGCAGCGCGCGCGTGCGGTCCTCGGTCTGGACGTGCGCGGTCAGCGCCAGCGCCGGGGTGCGGCCGCCCTCGGCGGTCGGCATCATCCGCACCAGGCGGATGAACTGGTAGCCGTCGCGCGCCGACATGCCGATGTCGCTGATGATGACATCGGGCTTGAAGTCGCGCAGCAGCGTCAGGCCCTCGTCGGCCGACGCCGCGGTGAACGCGTTGGCGCGGGCGTCGAGCAGGATCGCCTGCACCATGTCGCGGGCGTCGCTGTCGTCGTCGATGACCAGCACCTTGACGCCGTCGAGCGCGACCAGGGGCCGGAGCGGCGCCGGGGTGCGCCGCGGCTCGAGCGCCGGGGGCCGGACCGGCGCGGCGTCGCCCGACGGCAGGCGCAGCGTGATCCGGTTGCCCTCGAGCCGGACGCTGCCGTCCTGGAGCTCGGCGAGCGTCCGCGCGATCGCCACGCTGCCGCTCGCGCTCTGCGCGCCCGGGCCGGTCGAGCTGATCGTCAGCTCGAGCTGGCCATCTGCGCGCCGGCCGGCGATGCCGATCTGGCTGCGCGCCGGTGACAGCTTGATCGCCTCGCGCAGCAGCCGCGTGACGATCTGCAGCAGCCGCTGCGGGTCGGCCGCGCACTGCGCGTCGGCGTCGAGCACCGGCGCGATCGTCAGCTCCTTGGCCAGCGCGGCAGGCTGGACCGCGTCGACCGCCGCCGCGACCACCGCCGACACGTCGAGCGGCTGGACCTCCAGCCGCTGCTTGCCCGAGAACAGCCGGTTCAGGTCGACCGCGTCCTCGATCAGCTGGGCCTGCGCCCGCGCGTTGCGCGCGATCGCCTCGAGCCCGGCGCGCGGATCGGCGGGCAGCGGCGCGGCGCCGGGCAGCTTGGGCCCGGCGGCCGGCGCCGCGAGCACGGGCGGCCCGCCTGCGCGGGCGAGCAAGATCTCCGACCAACCCAGGATCGCGTGAAGCGGGGCGCGCAGGTCGTGTGCGAGCACCGCGAGCAGCTCGTCGCGCATCCGCAGGGCGCGCTCGAGCTCGGCCACGCGCCGCTCGTTGTCGTCGTGTTTGGCCATGGTCACCACGTAGGGGAAAGACATGTGTGCATGATGCGCGCCCGCTCGCAGGTCACGTGGCATGGGCGCTCGTGCGGCTCAACGTGCGTACGAGCCACAATGCGCAACCATTCTCCGTGCGGTTCGCCCCGGGGTGGCTGGTGCAGTAGTCGGCGGCACGAGCAGCACGCGATTCGCATCAGGCGAACGCCATGTCGTTCGCAAAGCGTCGCGCCGCACCTGCCGACCGTTCGGACAGTGCACCTCTCGAGCTCACCGAGCTCCAGCTCGCCACGCTGGTGTCCGAAGCGCCCGAAGGCCACGACTGGCTGCACGAGCAGAAGTTCGACGGCTACCGGATCGTGGCCGAGGTCGGCGATGGTCAGGTCCGATTGCTCAGCCGCCGGTTCAAGGACTGGACGGCCGAGTTCCCCGCGGTGGCCGCGGCGGTCGAGGCGCTGCCGGTCACGCATGCGGTGCTCGACGGCGAGGTCGCCGCGGTCGCCGCCGACGGCCGCACCAGCTTCCAGGCGCTGCAGAACCGGCGCGACGGCGGCGCGATCCGCTACTTCGTGTTCGACCTGCTCGAGCTCGACGGCGAGGATCTCCGGCGGCTGCCCCTCGACGATCGCAAGGCCCGGCTCGCCGCGCTGGTCGAGCGCGCCGGCTCCGACATCATCAAGTACAGCGACCACGTCATCGGCCAGGGCGGCGCGTTCTTCAAGCTCGCCTGCGAGCGCGGCCTCGAGGGCATCGTGTCCAAGCGCCGCGACAAGCCGTACCTGCCCGGCCGCGGCCCGACCTGGCTGAAGACCAAGTGCCTGCTGCGCCAGGAGCTGGTGATCGGCGGCTACACCGATCCGGAGGGCAGCCGCACCGGCATCGGCGCGCTCCTGGTCGGCTATTACCGCGATGGCGCGCTGACCTACGCCGGCAAGGTCGGCACCGGGTTCTCGCACGCCATGCTCGACGAGCTGCGCCGCAAGCTCGACGCGATCAGCCGCGCGACCTCGCCGTTCTCGCCCGAGCCGCCGCGCGCCTGGACCGGCGGCGGCCGCCACTGGGTGGCGCCCTCGCTGGTCGCCGAGATCGCCTTTGGCGAGTGGACCGACGACGGCCGGCTGCGCCACCCGTCCTTCCAGGGCCTGCGCGCCGATAAGCCCGCGCGCGACGTGATCCGCGAGCAGCCCGTCCCGTCCGGCGCGGCTGAGCCCGCTGTGCCCGCGAAGCCGGCCGATCCCAAGCCTGCCGTTCCCGCGAATCCCGCCAAGCCCAAGCCGGTCGTGCACGCGAAGCCCGCGAAGCCCGCCAAGCCCAAGCCCGGGCCCGCCAAGCCCGGCGTGCCCGCGAAGCCGGCCAAGCCAAAGCCTGAGCCCCCGAAGCCCGCGACGCGTCGCACGCGGGGCAAAGTCAAGTAGGTTTCGCATCGACGCAGACCGGCCGTCGACCGCGACATCACATCACACCCCCTAGCCGCGGCTCAGGAGGCGCGTCATCTTGCTCCGCGTGGCGAGTCGTGGTGCCATATCCGCCACCTTGCGGTCGGATGCCGCATCTAACGCCCAGGAATCGAGTCGAGATGAGCTGGTTTTCTAACTACTCCCGGTCCTCGATCGGCGCCAAGCACATCATGGCCGTCACCGGCCTGCTGCTGTTCTTGTTCGCGAT
>DASWOO010000924.1:0-5829 GCA_036404335.1 Kofleriaceae bacterium | reverse complement strand
GCGTCGGCGTGGTGGGCGATCAGGTACGCGGTCAGCCCGCGCAGCGTCTGGACCTCGAAGAACAGCGTCCTGGGCAGCGCACCCACGTGCGGCTCGAGCGCGGCTGTCAGCTCCATCGCGACCACCGAGTCGAGCCCATAGCGTTCGAGCGGCGCCTCGGGATCGATGCGATGCGGATCGAGCTTGAGCACACGGCCAACCTGGTGGCGCAGCTGGCGCAGCAGCCGATCGGCGAGCGCCGGGCCGGGCGCGATCAGCGAGACCTGCGCGTGCAGCGCGACGGGCGTGCCCGGCGCGACCGGCCCGACCGGCGCGATCGGCCCGACCGGCGCGACCGCCGGGTGCGGCGCGACCGGTGCGCCGGGCGAGACCGCCGGGCGCGGGGTGGCCGCCGGCACCAGCGCGGTGCGCTGGCCCGACACCACCAGCACGCGACCGGCCGCCCCACCACCGTCGGCGAGCGCGAGGTCGAGCGCGCGCAGACCGCGCGCGGTGGCGAGCGGCGCGATGCCGCGGCCGCGCAGGTAGCGACGGACCGCGTCGGTGACCTGCATCCCGCCGGCCTCCCACAGCGGCCACGCGATCGACACGGTGTGACCGCGGCGCGCGCCGGTGGCGACCAGCTGGTTGCGGTGCGCCGCGAAGGCGTCCATGAACCCGTTGCCGGCCGCGTAGTCGCCCTGCCCCGCGTTGCCGAGGGCCGCGGTCATCGACGAGAAGCACGCGAACAGCTCGAGCGCCTGATCGCGCGTCGCCTCGTCGAGGTGGATCACGCCGCGCACCTTGGGCGCGAGCACGCGGTCGACATCGGCCGCCGGCTTGTGGCGCAGGAAGCCATCGGCGAGCACGCCGGCGGCGTGGATCACGCCGGTCAGCCCGCCATGATCGCGGACCAGCGCGCCGACCAGGCCGTCGACCGCCGCGCGATCGGCGACGTCGACCGCGTGATACGCCACGCGCAGGCCGCGCGCGGTCAGCGCGTCGAGCGCGCGCCGCCGGTCGTCGGTCAGCGCCGCGCGCCCGGTCAGCACCACGGTCGCGCCCGGAGCGCGATTGGCGATGTCGCCGGCCACGATCAGGCCGAGCCCACCCGCGCCGCCGGCGATCAGGTACACGCCCCCAGCGCACCAGGGCACGGCCGCTGCCGCGTCCGCCAGCTCGACCAGCGTCGGGATCTCGCGCCGGTCGTCGCGGTAGCGGACCTCGGCCTGCGCGGCGTGCACCGCGTCGTGCGCCAGCCGATCGATCAGCACCGCCGGCGCCGGCTCGTCGAGGCAGGTCACCAGCTGCGTGCGCAGCCGCGGGTTCTCGAGCGTCGCGGTCCGGAGCAGCCCGGCGACGCCGGCCAGGCACGCGCGCGGGTCGCCGGCATCGCCGGTGCGCAGCGCCACCTGGAGCAGCAGCGGGCTGTGCGTCGCGCGCTCGAGCAGCGAGCGCAGCTGCCCGATCAGCGCGTGAACCACCGCCGCGTAGGCTTCCGCCAGCGCGCCGTCCGGCACGGGGATCAGCGCGGCGCCCAGCCGATCTTCGAGCGCGCGATCGCCGGCGATCGCGCCGATCACGACCACGTGGCGCGCCGGCATCGCGGTCGCCGGCACGCCGTTGCCCGCCTGGGTCCAGCCCGGCCTCAGCACGATGACCTCGTCGCCACCGGGCCCGGCCACCGCGGGCGCACCCGGGGCCGGCGCCGCCACGACCGCGCCAGGCGCCATCGCACGCGCCGCGCCAGGCACCATCGCAGGCGCCGCGCCAGGCACCATCGCAGGTGCTGCGCCAGGCACCATCGCACTCGCGTTGCCAGGCACCATCGCACTCGCGTTGCCAGGCGCCCTCGCACTCGCGTTGCCAGGCACCATCGCAGGCGCCGCGCCAGGCACCATCGCAGGCGCCGCGCCTGGCGCTGATGCGGCCGCCGGCGCGGTCGGGGGCCAGTAGCGCTCGCCGACGAACGGGTAGCCAGGCAGCGACACCCGGCGCGGCGCGGCGTCCATCCCGGCGCCGGGCACGGCGCTGGCCGCGGCGCCGCCGTACAGCTGGCGCCACGGCAGCGCGAGGCCCTGCGTCCACAGGCCGAGCAGCTTGTCGTGCTTGCCGTGCGCGGCCCACTTGCGCATCGCGTCCTGCAGCTCGTCGTCGCCGGCGAACGCCTGCCACACGCCGTGGCCCGCGCGCACCGTGCCGCGCAGCCAGCCGCGCGGGTGCGCCGGGTCGTCGGCGAACGCCTGCAGCACGCGCGCGGCCTCGGCGAGGCTGGTCGCCGTGCACGCCAGCCGCTCGTCGAGCGCCGCGCGGCCGACCTGCAGCGTGAACGCGACGTCGGCGAGCACCAGCTCGGGCCGCGCGACGAGCGCGCCGGCCAGCCGCCGGGCCTGCGCGACCAGCTCCGCCTCGCTGCGCGCCGACACGACGATCAGCGCCGGTCCCGTGGCCGGGCCCGCCCGCCGCGGCGCGGCGACGTGCTCCTCGACGATCACGTGCGCGTTGGAGCCGCCGGCCCCGAAGCTCGAGATCCCCGCGATCCGCGGCATCGTGCGCGCGCCGTCGCCGTGGTCGATCACCGGCCGGTCCCACACCGCCAGCTCGCGCTGGACGCGGAACGGCGTCGCGGCGAAGTCGATGTGCGGGTTGAGCGCCTCGGCGTGGAGGCTCGGCACCAGCTCGCCGTGGCGGAGCTGGAGCAGCACCTTGGTCAGCCCGGCGATGCCGGCCGCGCTCTCGCAGTGGCCGATGTTGCTCTTGACCGAGCCGATCGCGCAGCGCGCCGGCGCGCCGCCCGCGGCCTTGAACGCCTTGATCAGGCCGGCGATCTCGATCGGATCGCCGAGCGAGGTGCCGGTGCCGTGGGCCTCGAGGTAGCTGATCGCGCGCGGATCGACGCCGGCCTCGGCCAGCGCCCGGGCGATCACCTCGCCCTGCGCGTGCGGGTTGGGCACCGAGAACCCGTGGGTCTTGCCGCCGTGGTTGACCGCGGTGCCGCGGATGACGCCGTGGATGTGGTCGCCGTCGACGATCGCCTGGTCGAGCGCCTTGAGGATCACCGCGCCGACGCCCTCGCCCGGCACGTAGCCGTCGCCGCCTGCGCCGAAGCTGCGGCACCGGCCGTCGCTGGCCGCGAACTTGCCCTGGCCGAGCATCACGTACTTGTTGGGGTGGATCGAGACGTTGACCCCGCCGGCGATCGCCGCCGCGCAGTGGCCGCTGCGGATCGCCTCGCACGCGAGGTGGATCGCGGTTAGCGACGACGAGCACATGGTGTCGAGCGCCAGGCTCGGGCCGTGCAGATCGAAGTAGTACGAGATCCGGTTGGCGATCGAGGCCGGGTTGCCGGCGAGCGCGAACCGCTCGCCCCGCGCCTGCGCCTCGGCGCCGTACAGCTGGTACTCCTCGTACATCACGCCGACGTAGACGCCGACCTGGCCCGACGGCGCGAGCCGGTCGCCGGCGTACCCGGCGTCCTCGAGCGCGTGGTAGACGCAGGTCAGGAACAGCCGCTCCTGGGGATCGAGGTACTCGGCCTCGCGCGGCGAGATGTGGAAGAACAGCGGATCGAAGCGGTCGACGCCGTCGAGGAACCCGCCCCACTTGCACGTCGCCGGCCCGTTGCCCTCGCCGCCGGCGTAGCGCCGGTGATCCCAGCGCTCGGCGGGCACCTCGCGGATGCAATCGCGGCTGGCGCGCAGGTTGGCCCAGAACGCGTCGAGATCGTCGGCCTCGGGGTAGCGGCCGGCGACGCCGATGATCGCGATATCGGTCGCCGGGCGCGGCGCGACGCCGGCGGTGATCGCCGGCGCGGTCACGGGCGCCATCGCAGGCGCGGTCACGGGCGCGGCGACCGGCGCGATCATTCGCGCGGCGACCGGCTCCGCGACCGGCGCGCCGAGCACGCCGCGCAACGCGTCGGCGAAGTGCTCGAGGAAGTAGTCGGCGAGCGCTCGCACCGTCTGGACCTCGAAGAACAAGGTCTTGGACAGCGGACCGAACGTCGACTCGAGGTGGCGCGTCAGCTCGACCGCCATCATCGAGTCCATGCCGTAGGTCTCGAGCGGGGTATCGACCTCGAGGCTATCGGGAGCGACGCGCAGCGCGCCGGCAAGCTCGTGGCGGACGTGGCGCAGCGCGCGGTCGCGGAACGCGGCGCCGTCGACGACAGGCACGGCCATCGGCGACGCCACGGCCATCGGCGACGCCACGGCCACCGGCGACGCCACGGCCATCGGCGACGCCACCGGCGCGGGCGCCTGAGCCGCCGCCGCGACCGCGCGTGCGGTGAGCCCGGTCAGCTCGACGCACACCCGGCCGTCGAGGTCGCAGATCGTCACGTCGAGCTTCTGCACCGGGTCGCCGGGCCGGCTGCCCGGCTGGTGGCGGATCCACGCGTAGCCGGCGTCGGGCGTCGGCGAGCTCAGCGCGACGCGCTCGATCGCGAACGGCAGCACCGGCCGCGACGGGGCGTCGCCGCGCGCCGCGGCCAGGCCGAGCCCGATCGAGGCCTGCAGTGCGCCGTCGGCGAGGCTGGGATGGAGCTGGTAGCTGCCGGGCGCGACGGCCCCGGCCGCCGGCACCTGCAGGCGCGCGAGCACCTCGGGCCGGCCGTCCTCGGCGCCGAGATAGAGCTTGTCGACCGCGCGCTGCGCGGGGCCGTAGTCCATGCCGGCGCCGGCGTACGCCGCGTACAGCTCGTCGCCGGTCACCATGCGATCGCAGCGCCCGCGCAGCGCGGCGAGCTCGAGCACGCGCGGCGAGCGGGCCGCGGACCCGGCGACCACGCGGCCCTGGCTGCACAGCACGTCGGCCGCGCCGGCGGCGCCGGTCGCGTGGATCGTGAACGCCTCGCCCTGCACCGCGACGCGCAGCGCGAGCCCGCGGCCGTCGTGCGTCGCCGGACGCAGCCACACCACGTCGCGCAGCTCGATCCCGGCGGCCGATCCGCCGGCGGCGCTCGCGGCGTACACCATCTCGAGGTGCGCCACGCCGGGCAGCACCATGCGGCCCTGCACGCGGTGATCGCGCAGGAACGGTTCGTCGCCGGTCAGCCGCGCCACGAACACCGGCGCGTCGCCGCCCGCGAGCTGCTCGTGCAGCATCGGGTGACGGCGCGCCGCGGCCGTGCGCCCGCCGCGCTCGATCCAGTAGCGATCGCGCGCAAACGGATAGCTTGGCAGGTGGAGCCGCCGCGGCGCCACGGGCCGCCACCAGTCGACCGCGTGACCCTGGCACCAGCGCGCGGCGAGCGTCGCCGGGCTGGCGTCGCGCTCGACCGCGGCCGCCTGGACCGCCTCGCCCCGCCGGCGGCGCGGCACGCTGCCGCGTTGCCAGCCGGTGGACCGGCCGTCGGCCAGCTCGCCGAGCGCGGCGATCAGCGCGTCGATCGAGCCGACGCAGATCGCCGCGCGGTGCTCCATCGCGTCGCGGCCGACCTGCAGCGTGTACGCCACGCGGTCGAGCGCCGGTGCCGCGCCCTGCGCGGCGAGGTGGTCGCGCAGGTCGCGCGCCCGGGCGAGCAGCTGCGCCTCGCTGCGGGCCGACAGCACGACGACGGCCGCGTCGTGCGTTGCGGTCTCCGGCACCTCCGGTGCACGCTCCTCGAGCACGACGTGGGCGTTGACCCCGCCAAACCCGAACGAGCTGACCCCGGCGCGGCGCGGCAGCGCACGGCCATCGCGGGCGCGGAGCTGCGGCCACGGCCGCGTGTGATCGACGACGTAGAACGGGCTGCCGGCGAGCTGGATGTACGGGTTGGGCGGCGTCGCGTGCAGGCTGGCGACCAGCGTCGCGTGCTGCATCTGCAGCACGGTCTTGATCACGCCCGCGACCCCGGCCGCCAGCTCG
>DASWOO010000923.1:0-2402 GCA_036404335.1 Kofleriaceae bacterium | reverse complement strand
ATTGTCACTCGACCTGCTCCGACGGCACCGAGCCCGCCGCCGCGGTCGCGGCGCGCGCCGCCGAACGCCAGGTCGCGATCTTCGCGCTGACCGACCACGACACCTGCGCCGGGACCGCGGCCACGCTCGGCGCGGTCGCCGGCGCCCGCGTGCTCCGCGGCGTCGAGATCTCGTGCGACGACGACGGCCGCACCGTGCACGTGCTGGCGTACGACCGCGAGGGCGGCGCCGGGTGGGCCGCGCTCGAGGCCCGGCTCGAGGCCGTGCGCGAGGCCCGGCGCAACCGGCTGCGCGTGATGGCCGCCAAGCTCGCCCACCGCGGCATCACGATCGACATCGAGGCCCTGGTGGGCGAGGCCGCGCGGCGGTCGATCGGCCGGCCGGATCTGGCGCGCGCGATGGTCGCGGCCGGCGCGGCGTCGTCGATGAAGGACGCGTTCTCGCGCCACCTGTACGACCGCGGTCCGGTCGACGTCCCGCACCGGGCGCTGAGCCTGCGCGACGCGGTGGCGCTCGGCCGCGACGCCGGCGCCGCGATGTCGCTCGCCCACCCGCACCTGTACGACGATCGCGCCGCGGCCTACCTGCGCCGCCACCGCGACGACGGCCTGACCGGCATCGAGGCCTACTACGGCGCCTACGACAGCCGCGAGCGCGCGCGGTGGATCGCGGTCGCCGACCAGCTCGGCGCCACCTGCACCGGCGGCTCCGACTGGCACGGCCCCGATGCGTCGAACGCGCTGCCCGGCGTCGACCTGCCCGACGACCGCGCCGACGCGCTGCTCACCTGGCTCGCGCCGGTCTAGCAGGCTTCTTGGCCGGCGGCTTCGCCGACCGCTGCTTCGTCGCGGGCCTCTTCGCCGAGGGCTTCGGCGCCTCGCGGCCGAGCTTCACCACGCGATCGTAGTGCGCCTTGCTCACCGGCTGGACCGACAGCCGCATGCCGCGCTGCAGGACCAGCATCGCCGACAGCGCCACCTCGGCGCGCATCCGGTCCATCGACACCAGGTACGGGAAGGTGTCGACGTACTCGACCTCGACGCAGTCCCAGGTCGGCGCCTCGGGCTTGGCCTTGGGGTCGTGATACTTGCTGTCCGGGTCGAACTGGGTCGCGTCGACCACGCCGGTCTTGACCACGCGGGCCAGGCCGGCCACGCCGGGCGGCGTCGAGTTCGAGTGATGGAACAGGACCTCGTCGCCGACCGTCATCGCCCGCATGTGGTTGCGCGCCATGTAGTTGCGCACGCCGGTCCACGGCTCGATCTTCACGCGCTGCAGGTCGGAGATCCCGAACTGGTCAGGCTCTGACTTCATCAACCAGTACTTGGCCATCGCCCGGACCATCGCACACCAGCGCGTCGCCGAGATCGGCCGCGGTGAAAGCCCTCGTCGACCACCGTCGCCGCGCCCTGCAGCACGATCGGCACAGCCAGATCATCACGAGCGCTCCGCCAGCAAGTTCCGGTCCGTTCAGTGACCGTGCTTCGTCGGCGCACATCGCACAGTTGGAGGTGTGCAGGTGCGCGAGAGGGTGCGTCCAGCGCACGGCGAGCCGCACGCTCGGAAACTTTGCGCACGCGCGTGGCTTCCACACGCCGGGGCGCGCGCTACAACCACGCCCAAGACAAGGAGTCACTCATGGCGTTCACTCTTCCCGAGCTTCCCTGGGCCAAAGACGCACTCGCGCCGACCATCTCGGCCGAAACCATCGACTACCACTACGGCAAGCACCACAAGGCGTACGTCGACAACCTGAACAAGTTTGCCGCCGGCACCAAGTACGAGTCGATGTCGCTGGAGGACGTCATCAAGGCGTCGCACGGTCAGGCCAGCGAGAAGAAGATCTTCAATAACTCGGCGCAGGTCTGGAACCACACGTTCTTCTGGCACTCGCTGGCGCCCAAGGCGGGCGGCAACCCGACCGGGAACATCGCCTCGGCGATCGACCAGTCGTTCGGCTCGTTCGCCGACTTCAAGACCAAGTTCAGCGACGCCGCGGCCGGGCAGTTCGGCTCGGGCTGGGCGTGGCTGGTCAAGGACGGCACCGGCCTCAAGATCGAGACGTCGGCCAACGCCGACACCCCGTTCGCCGAGGGCAAGACCGCGATCCTGACGCTCGACGTCTGGGAGCACGCGTATTACATCGACTACCGCAACGCGCGGCCCAAGTTCATCGAGGCGTTCTGGAACGTCGTGAACTGGGACTTCGCGAACAAGAACTTCGGCTGAACGCCGGAGCTTTGGCTCGGCAGGGATCATCGGCCCGATCGATGAGACCTGGGGCCGGCGCTCCCGCGGCGTCTACCGCGGGAGACAAGCCTCGACGAGATCGCTTCAAGCAAGTCGACCACTTGCGCGTGGAGCGCGGCTTGCTCCTCACGACCTCGTGCGAGCGCGCTGGC
>DASWOO010000922.1:0-4105 GCA_036404335.1 Kofleriaceae bacterium | reverse complement strand
AGCAGCAGCGATCGGGGCCCGGCAGGTTGCTTGACGAGGAAAGCCATGTTCAACGATTCCGCCGCCGGCCACGCGGCCGCCGGCGCCAATCGTACACGAGCGGTGGCGCTACTTGACGGGCTTGGCGGCGCGAGCGCGCTGGCGGCGCTCCCGCTCGGTATTCAGGTAGGCCAGGCACGGCTTGATCGAGCGGTCGACCTCGACGTTGGCGGCGTAGTATTCGGGCGCGCGGCTATAGATCTCGCTCGCGGCCACCGCGGCCGCGCGGCAGTTGTTGGCGCGGACGTAGGCGACGACCTGCTCGTGCTGCTTCTGCGCCCAGCCATCGGTGCCGCCGGCGGGCGCCGGCTCGGGCGCGCGCTCCTGGACGCGCAGCTTGTTCGCGCCGTAGGCCGGCGCCGGCTCGGGCGCGGCGGCCCCGGCGGCCGGCGCCTGGGCGACGACGTCGGCCTCGGGCGCGACCCGCTTGCTCGCCTCGGCTGGGGGCGGCGGGGGCGCCGCGGCCGAGGGCGAGGGCGACGCCGCGGCCATGCCGATCGGCGCGCCGCCCGGCGCCGCGCCGCCGGACGCTTCCTTGCGATCGGCGAAGCCGTCGCGGTCCACCTTGGCAAACTTGCGCTCGTCGGCCGCGGGCAGGTCCTTGGGCACCAGCCCGGTGCTGCCGTGGACCTCGATGCCCTGCCGCAGGTGCCTCGCCGGCGCACCTCCGCCCCCGGACGGGGCCGCGGGCGCGGTGACGGCGGGCGCCATCGCGACCGCGTCGCGCGCGAGCTCGGCCGACTTCTCGACACCGCCCTTGACCGAGCCCTCGCCGGCCGCGCCCGGGCCGGCGCTGGCCGAGCCGGCGGCCCAGCTTCCTGTCGCGGGCGCGGCCGGATCGGCCGGCGTGGGCGCGGCCGGATCGGCCGGCGCGGGCGGCGTCGACGTCGCCACCGCGGCCGGATCGGGCGCGGGCTCGCGGGCCGCCGTCACCATCTCGGGCGGCGGCGCGCCGAAGCCATCCTCGTGGCGCATGTACAGCGTGCCGGCGACGCCGACGACCAGCACCAGGGTCATCGCCGCGGCCATCGCCGGGTGCGCGGTCAGCGAGCGGACGAAGCGCTGGAACCAGCTCTCGCTCGGCTTGTGCGGCGCGCGCCGCACGGCCTCCTGCATCACGCGCGTCATCACCGCCTGCGGCGGCTCGAGCTGCACGGCGAACAGCCGGCTGTCGCGCACCTGGCCACGCGTGTGGGTCAGCTCGGCCAGCGCGGTGCGGTCCGCCGGATGCGACTCGAGGTGCGCCGTCAGCCGCGCCTCGTCGGCGGGCGTCAGCTCGCCGTAGAGGGCGCCGATCAGCAGCGCGTCGAGGTCGATCGAGTCCATGGCCCTTGGTCCTTATACTACGTGTGTCGTCAGCGGCTTGCTCGCTGACTACCAACGTGGGACCCGGGCCGGCGATCTATCCACCGCCGCGCCAGCCGCTAACGTCGCGAAACGTCAGTCCTTGGTCGGCTGGCAGCTCCACTGCACCGCGTCGATCGCCCAGCTGGCGTCGCCGCACACCGCCGCCGAGGCCTCGGCCGACGACGCGGTGCCCTGGCTCAAGGTGAACTTCGCATTGGCCGGGTGCACGGCGCGCCGCGCCCGCGACTCCGGCGCACAGACCACGCGCCACGACACCGCGCAGTCGAGCGGGATCGTGCACGAGCTGTGGATGGTGAGCTCGACCTTGTCGGCGTCCTTCTCGACCTGATCGAACGCGGTGCACGAGGCGACGGTGCGCGGCGTGCGGTCGGCGCGCGCGGACGAGATCAGGGCGGGGATGCAGATCGAGAGCGCGAGGGCGAAGCTCGCGCCTCGCGTCCAGTTCGTGGCACGCATGACAGACCTCCAGCAAATGCGAAATGACGCCGAACGACGGCGCATGAGGGGCGCCGGTGGCGATCGCGGCGCGCGGGAGCGCGCTGCACGATCACCGGGCGCGCTGCCCGTGCAGCGGCGCCGTTCCTTGTTCGCGATGTATGACAGCGACGCCGGCGATCGGTTTCGTTTTTTTGCGCCGGCGCCGAGATCGCCCGATGCTCGCGCGATGGCCGAACCGCTCGATCTCGCATTGCCGGCGCGGCCGGTCGCGATCGAGCTGATCGCCGGCCGCGGCCACTACGAGCGCGTGATCCGCGCTGTGCTCGCCGCGCATACCAGCGTGTGGATCGCGACCGCCAACGTGAAGGCGCTGCTGGTCGAGGACGGCCGCGCCGCGCCCGGCCGCGCCCGGAACCTGCGCAGATCGAGCTACGTCTCGGTGCTCGCGCTGCTCGACCAGCTCGCCGCGCGCGGCGTCGAGCTGCGGCTGCTCCACGCCGAGATCCCGTCGCGGCCGTTCCGCGAGGAGCTCGCGCGCCATCCGCGGCTCCTGGGCGACGGGCTCGCGCTGCGCCGCTGCCCGCGCGTCCACCTCAAGACGGTGATCGTCGATGGCGAGCTGATGTACCTGGGCAGCGCCAACTGGACCGGCGCCGGGCTCGGCGCCAAGGGCAGCGGCCGCCGCAACTTCGAGCTCGGGATCGTGACCGACGACGCGCCGCTGCTCGATCAGGTCCAGGCGCTGTACGAGCGGATCTGGCGCGGCGGCGAGTGCAAGGCGTGCAAGCTGCGCGAGCTGTGTCCCGGGCCACTGTCGGAGCTCGCGGCGGCGGCAAACGCGCCGGCCACGAAATCCCCGAGGCGGCTCGCGCGTAGTTAGCGGGGTGCAAGCGCGATCGGCCGTCAGTGGTTTCGCTGACTTACCTGGATGTGTAACCTGACATGGCGGCTCGTGCACCATCTGGTCAGGTGACCGCCGCGCTGTACGTGGAAGATGTCCTGCTGGTCGACCGGTGCTTGACCGGCGAGCCCGCGGCGACGCGCGAGCTGTTTCGTCGCCACAAGCATCGAGTGCACGCATCGCTGTTCCGCGTGCTCGGATCGAACCGCGACATGGATGATCTGCTGCAGGACGCGTTTCTCCAGGTGTTCCAGTCGCTGCGCGGCTGGCGCGCCGAGGCCAGCCTGGCGACCTGGATCGATCGCGTCGCCGTGCGCTGCGCGTATCGCTATCTGTCGCAGCGCGGGCGGCGGATCACCACCGAGCTGCTGGAGGATGACGGCGTGATCGAGCTCGCGAGCTACAGCCATGGCAACGGGGCGCGGCGCCAGCTGGCGCGCGACGGCGTCGCCCGGCTGTACGCGGTGCTCGACGAGCTGTCGCCGGCGGCGCGGCTCGCGTTCACCTTGCACGAGCTCGATGGCCGCAGCCTGGCCGAGACCGCGGAGCTGGTCGGCTCGTCGGTGACGGCGACCAAGCTGCGGGTGTGGCGCGCGCGCAAGCGGATCGAGGCGGCGGCCGCCGCCGATCCGGTGCTCGGCGAGTTCGTCGACGGCGCCGCGGCCAGCGGCGAGCTCGTCGTGCTCGACGATCGGGAGGCGCCGTGAAGCTGCGCGGCCGGGTCCCCGTCGAGCAGCTGGCCGACGAGCGGATGACCAACATCGAGCGCCGGGTGGTCGCCGGCGCGGCCGACGCCGCCGCGCGCGGCCGGCGCGGGCATCGGCTCGGCGGGCGGTTCGTGCTCGCCGCGGCGATGGTCGCGGCCGGCGCGCTCGGCTGGCTGGCGCATCGCCCCCCGGACGCGGACCGGGGGGCCGTGCTCGCCGAGCAGGGCCCCGTGCAGGTCGACAACACCGGCGGCCGCGCCGTGCTCGACATCGGCGACGCGCGGATCGCCAGCGATCCGGCGACCGCGTTCGACGTCACCCGCCCGGCGGGCGGCGTGCTGGTCGCGCTGCGCCGCGGCCTGGTCGAGCTCGACGTCGACAAGCGCCACGGCCGGCCGCCGCTGGTCGTGCGCGCCGGCGACACCGACGTGATCGTCGTCGGCACGCACTTCACGGTCGACTATGGCGACGGCCATGGCGAGGTCGTGGTCCGCGTCACCGAGGGCGTCGTGCGGGTCGTGGGCCGGCAGCGCGAGACCCGGGTCGCCGCCGGGCAGGCCTGGGCGACCACCGGCGCGGGCGCCGCGAGCGCCGCGAGCGGTGTCACGGGGCCGAGTCAGCCCGGTGCCCTCGCCGCAAACGTTCCCATCCC
>DASWOO010000921.1:0-3563 GCA_036404335.1 Kofleriaceae bacterium | reverse complement strand
CGCGCGCGCCGCCGCCGCGCTGGGGGGTGCCCGGGCCGCGACCGCGGCCGCCGCGCTCGAGCTGGGCCGGGTCGAGCACCTGTTCGGCGCGGCGATCGCGAGCCAGCGCGAGCTCGACACCGCGTCCGGCGAGTACCGCGCGGCGCGCGCGCGCGACGGCCAGGCCGAGGCCGCGCTCGGCCAGCTCACCGCGGGCTACCGGCCGGCGGAGCGGGACGGCGCGGCCGCGGCGGTCGACGGGCCGCGCAGGCGCTGGCGCTGGTCGACCAGCGGCTGGCGTGGACCCAGGTCCGGGCGGTGGTCGATGGCCGGGTCGTCACCCCGGCCCCCGAGCTGCTGCACCGGATCGGGACCAGCGTCTCGGTGGGCGAGGGCGTGGTCGACGTCGTGGCGCCCGACGCGCTGGCCGCGCGGCTGGTCGTACCCGAGCGGTTCCTGTCCGACGTCGCGATCGGCATGCCGGTCACGCTGCGGTTCTTCAAGGATCCCGACGTCGCGTACCGGGTGCGGATCGACGCGATCGAGGCATCCGTCACGATCTCGCCCGGCCACCCGGGCGCCCTCGGCATGCTGAGCCGGCTGGCCGCGATCGGCGCGGCGCCGCCGCTCGGGGCGGCCGGGTTCGCGAAGGTCGAGGCCGGATCGCAGTCGCTGCTCGGCCTGCTGGTGCGGCGCGCGCATCGGTTGAGCTGGGTGGTGTTCTGGTCGTGGTGGTAGGGTGAGCGCATGATCGCCTGGCGCCGCGTCACCCGCTTCCTGGCGGACCGGCTCGACAGCCTCCGCGAGCCCGGGTGGCCGCGCCGGATCGCCATCGTCGTCGTGGTCGGCCTGGTCTTGCTGATCCCGTATCCGCTGTCGATCACCGGCGACTTCGAGGTGATCTCGATGAAGCCGATGGTGGTGCGCAGCCAGGTCGAGGGCCCGCTCACCGAGATCCTGGTCAAGATGGGCGACCACGTCGAGGCCGGGCAGGTCGTCGCCCGGCTGCTCGACGTCGAGCTGAAGCTCGAGCGCGCCCGGGTCCTCGCCCAGCTGCGCGAGGTCGAGGCCTCGCTGCGGCTGACCCGCGAGGGCTATCGCAAGGAGGAGATCCAGATCGCGCGGCTGCGCGTCGAGGGCCTCGCGGCCGACGTCGCGCTCCGGGCCGCCAACCTCGCGCGCGAGGCGGCGCTGTTTCAGGCCGGCGACATCCCCCGGGCGCGGCTCGACGACGCGACCAACGCGCACGTCCAGGCCAAGGCCAGCCTCGACCAGGCGACCCAGGAGCTGCACAAGCTGACCGCCGGGTTCCGCGAGGAGGAGATCGCGCAGGCGGTGGCGCGGGTCGAGCAGCTGAAGGGCCAGCTCGCGACCACCGAGCAGCATCTCGCGTGGATCGAGCTAAAGGCGCCGATGGCGGGCCAGGTCGTGACCCCCGACCCCGAGCTCCAGCAGCGACTCGGCACCGTGCTCGCGCGCGGCGCGCCGGTGCTCGATCTGGTCGCGCCCGGCGATCTGGTCGCGCGGGTCGAGGTGCCCGAGAGCGAGTTCGGCGACGTCAGCCTCGGCGAGCCGGCGGATCTGAGGTCGTTCCAGTACCCCGGCACCACGCTGTCGGGCAAGGTCGAGGCGATCGAGCGCCAGGTCGCCCAGCTCAACGAGTTCTCGTCGGTGGTGCCGGTGCTGGTCCGGGTCGTGGACCCGGGGTGGAGCCTGCTCCGCATCCATACCCGGGGCCGCGCCAAGCTCGCGCTGGGCTACACCTCGCTCGGCCGCGTGCTGTACCGCCGGTTCCTGCGCTCGACGTTCGTCAAGCTGTGGTCCTGGTACTAGGAGACAACCAAACCGCCATGTCTCGCCTTCGCTCCGGGTGGCTCGCCGCCTTCATCGCCACGCTGCCCGCCCCGGCCGCCGCGACCCCGGCGCGGCCGGCCACACCGATCGCCCTGGCCGAGGCGATCCAGGTCGCGATCCAGCAGAGCCCGGCGATCCACCGCGCCGTGGTCGATCTCCAGGCCGCGCGGGCCGACGCGCTCGCCGCCGAGGGCCGCGATGACCTCACGCTGACCGCGGCCGCGAGCGTGTCCCGGACCCCGACCTGGGATTCCGGCGGCGTGCCGGGCGTGTACCGGGAGGACGCCGCGACCCTCAGCGTCGGGCTCGCGCGCGAGCTGCCCAGCGGCGGGGTGGTGAGCGGCAGCGCGTCGGGCCAGGCGGTGTCCGAGCAGTTCGTGCCCGACGGGACGTCGTCGGTCAGCCAGTTCTCGGGCCTGATCACCAACCTGTCGGCCACCCTGAGCCACCCGCTGATGCGCGGGTTCGGTGAGCGGGTCGCGCGCGCGGACCGGCGGCGCGCGAGCTACGCGCGCGACGTCGCGACGCTGCAGGAGGCCGCCCAGGCGCTCGACCTGGTGCGCGACGTGATCATCGCCTACTGGCAGGTCGCCTACGCGCGGCAGGTCGTCGAGATCCGCGTCGAGGGCCTCAAGCTCGCGACCGAGCAGCTGCGGATCACCAACACGGCGGTGCGCACCGGCTCGGTGTCGCCGACCGAGGTGGTCGAAGCGGAGCAGGCGATCGCGCTCCGCGAGCAGGCCGTGCTGATGGCCGAGGTCGCCGTGTCGGACCTGTCGCTCGAGTTCCGCCGCCGGGTCGGCCTCGAGGTCGGCCGCGACCAGATCGATCTCGCGCCGGTGACGCCGCTCGCCCCGCCGGCCCAGGCGTTCGACGTCGACGCGACGATCGCCCGCGCGCAGCAGGACAACCCGCTGCTCGCGCTGCTCGAGGCCCGCGGCAAGGGCGCCGACGTCGACCTCGAGGTCAGCGAGGACGCGCTCCGGCCGCGGCTCGACGTCCAGGCCACGGTCGGGGTGTCGGGCCGGTCGACCGGCGCCGGCGAGTCGTTCAAGCAGCTCGGGCTGCTCGACAACCCGAACGTGATGATCGCGCTGGGCTACGAGCAGCGGCTCGGCGGCCGGGGGGCGCGCGCGGCGCGGGACAAGGCCGCGGCGCAGCGCCAGCGGGTCCGGGTCGATCTCGAGGCGGCGCGCCGCGAGATCACGGTGTCGGTCGTCCACGCGATCGACCTTTTGCGCGCGGGCCAGAAGCGGATCGAGGTGAGCGAGCGCGCGATCGGCCTCGCCCGGCGGACGCTCGAGATCCAGCAGGCGCGGTTCCTCAACGGCAAGGCGACCAACTTCGACGTCGTGCTGCGCCAGGACGAGCTGCAGCAGGCGAGCGTCAGCCGCGCGCTCGCGGTGTCCGACGCGCTGGCCGCCGAGGCGACGATCGAGGCGCTCACCGGCGGGCTGCTCGAGCGCAACCACGTCCGGATCGTGAGCCCTTGATCATGGGTACGGCAGCATCTCACCTCGTGGCGCTCGGCCGCTGGTCGCTGTGGCGCTGGGTCTGGCTCCGCGGCGCGGGGTTCGCGGCGCGGCCGATCCTCGCGCTGGGCTCGGACGCGATCGTCGACGCGCTCGCGGCCGAGCACGCGGCGGACCGCGCGGCCGACGCGGCGCATCACCGGGCGAGCGCCGCGTGCGAGGCCGCGCTCGCGCGGGCGGCGAACCAGTCGATCCGTG
>DASWOO010000920.1:0-8402 GCA_036404335.1 Kofleriaceae bacterium | reverse complement strand
CCAGCTTCATGACAGGCTGCGCACGATCTCGGCGTGCTCGTCCGCCGTGGCCGCGTCGCAGTGGAACCGCGCCGGCGCGGCTTCGATCAGCGGCACGCCCTTGCACTTGATCGTGTGCGCGATGATCACCGACGGCCCCGTCGCGTCATCGCGCGGCGCGCCGACCACGCGCTCGAGCGCGGCGAGATCGTGGCCGTCGACCTCGATCACCCGCCAGCCGAACGCGCGCCACTTGTCGGCGAGCTGGTCGATCGGCGGGCCCGCGGCCCAGCCCCACTCCTGGAACCGGTTGTGATCGACCACGGCGTGCAGGTTGCTCGCGCCGGTCTGCGCCGCGAGCATCGCCGCCTCCCAGATCTGGCCCTCCTGGCACTCGCCGTCGCCGAGCACGACCCACACCTGCTGGCCGGTGCCGCGGGTGGCGAGCGCGGCGCCGAGCCCGACCGACAGGCCCTGGCCGAGCGAGCCGGTCGAGAAGTCGACGCCCGGCAGCCGGGTCATGTCGGGGTGGCCCTCGAGCGGCGAGCCGAGCTGCGCGTAATTCTCGAGCGGCTCGGTGAAGTAGCCCACGCGGCGCAGCACCGCGTACAGCGCGATCGCGGCGTGGCCCTTGGACAGGATCAGCCGGTCGCGGCCGGGGTGGCGCGGCTCGGCGGGCACGACGCGCAGCGCGCGGCGATACAGCGCGACCAGCACGTCGACCACGCTGAGCGAGCCGCCGTAGTGGCCGCCGCCGGTCCGGTACAGCGCGTCGACGATGTCGCGGCGGACCAGCGCGGCCTCGTCGGCCAGCGCCAGCGGCGATCGCACGATCTCCGGGGTCCCGTTCTGGGGAGTCACGACGGGCCCTCCACCCAGCGATCATACCAGGCGGCGAGCGTGATCAGCGCCCACAGCCGCTGGCACGCCGCCCCCGGCACACCGCCGGCGAGCTCCTGCGTCACCGCCGCCTCGAGCGCCGGCAGCTGGTCGCGCCGGACCAGGCCGACGCGCCACAGCCGGCTGCGGTGCAGCGCCGCGCGCAGCGGCCGGGCGATCGCCGGCGTCGACAGCCAGCTGCCGATCGGCGCGCCGTACGATGCCAGCGGCCGGTCCATGATCACCGCGGGCAGCTCCTCGCCGGCGATCTGCCGCAGCAGCCGCTTGTTGAGCCAGCGCCGGCCGACGTGCTCGAACCGGTCGGTCGCGCCCAGCCCGCACGCCAGCGGCACGACGTCGAGATCGAGGAACGGATAGGCCGTGGCGAGGTCGTGCGCGCGCGCGATCGGCTCGAAGTTGACGAACAGTAGATCCGGAATCCGGTGCTCGCACTCGTGGGCGACCGCGAGCTCGAACCAGTGGGCGCCGGGCTTGATCTGCCGGCACTCGCGGTAGAACGCCTCGAGCAGGCTCGTGTCGCGCCAGCGGTCGAACGGCGGCAGGAACGTCTCGGCGAGCCGACGGTCGTCGAGGAACCGCGCGTTGCCGGCGAACAGGTACGCCGCGGCGTCGCGCCGGTGCCACAGCGCGGCGGCGAACGCGTCGACGTGCGCGCCGGGCCGCCAGCCGGTCTGGAACCCGCGCCACTTCAGGTAGCCGTGGAGGAGCTCCTTGTAGCCGCCGAACACCTCGTCGGAGCCGAGCCCGGACCACAGCGCGCGGTGGCCATCGCCGGCGACGCGGGCGAGCAGCTGGCGATGCGTCACGCTCGCCCACGCCGCGCACGGCTCGTCGGCGGCGAGCACGCGATCGATCAGCGCGCCGGTCTCGGCCTGCTCGAGCCGGACGACGTGGTGGCGGATCGCGTAGCGCGCGGCGACCAGCCGGGCGAACTCGACCTCGTTGCGCGCGCCGGGCGCGGCGAACTCGATGGTGTACGCGTCGAAGTGATCGCCGCCGGCGAGCCGGGCGGCGCGCGCCGCGAGGTACGACGAGTCGACGCCCCCGGACAGCAGGATCGCCTGGCGCGCGGGCGTGAACCGGTGCGCGACCGCGGCGTCGAGCGCGGCGCGGACCTCGCCGCGCGTGGCGTCGTCGGCGAGCTTCCGCGCGGTCGGGCGCAGCGGCGTGGTGAACCGCTGGCGCAGCCACGGCTGCCCCGGGCGCCACACCGCGAGGTGCGCCGGGAGCACCCGGGTGATGCCGGCGGCGAGCGTCGCGCCCGGCGGGGTCCGCGCGGTCAGCAGATAATGAAACGCGGCCTCGAGGTCGAGCTCGCACGCGAACCCGGGGTCGGCCATCAGCGGCGCCAGCTCGGAGCAGATCCAGTGGACGTCCTCGTCCTCGCGCACAAACAGGCCGCGCTGGCCGTACGGATCGCGGCCGATCGCCAGCTGGCGGCGCGCGGCGTCCCACACCGCGACCGCGGCGTCGCCGCGCCAGCCGGCGAGCGCGCCGGCCGGATCGCGGAACAGGTCGCGCAGCAGTCGCCCTGCCCCGGCCCCGGGCCCGGGCAGGCTCGAGCTGGCGATCGCGAGCGCGCCGGCCTTGCTCGACGCGATCGGCGCGTGCAGCGCGACCCCAGCCTCGGGCTCGAGCCACCAGCCGGCGCGCCGCCGCGGGAACGTCGCCGGCAGGCCGCGCAGCCCGGCGATCGCGGCCCGGCCGCGCTCGGTCCGGGCGACCACGCCGTACAGCACCGTCATGCGCCGACCAGCCGGCGCAGCAGCGCGAGCCGCGGCAGGCAATCATCGGGCGCGAGCGGCGCGGCCAGCTCGGCCGAGACCGCCGCGACCGCGCGCTGCGCCGCCTGGGTGAACCAGACGGTCCCGTCGTCGGCTATCCGCTCGACGCCGTCGCCGGCGGCCGCGGCCTGGTTCGCCGCGAGCGCGGCCTCGCGCGACAGCCCCGCCGGCAGATCGAGCGCGACCCGGCCGCCGGCGAGCACGACCGGCCAGCCGCCCGGCAGCCCGAGCGGGCCCGGCGCCGAGATCGGGAGCGGCGCGCCGCCCGGGGCCAGCGCGCGGATGACGCGGAGACCATGCGCGCAGGTCAGCGCGTTGAGCTCGCTCGACGCCGCGAGCGGCGCGCCCTGCATCGCCAGCGCGTCTTCCCGGGTGTCGTCGACGAAGATCTGCGGCCGGACCGGCGCGTGCTGCCGCGCCACCTCGCGGGTCATCGCCTCCGACACGTGGCTGTGGTGCGCGACCACGCGGACCTGGCCGGCGCGGCCCTGCAGCTGCAGCGTCGCGCGCGCGGTCGCCTCGATCATCCCGGCGTTGCCGATGCCGACCGCCGGCGCCAGGCCGAGCGGCGCGAGCACCGGGTGGGTGACGTCGGGGTACGACGCGTTGATCACCGGCCCGGCGAAGCCGGTCGCGCGGGCCGCGGTCATCACCGCGCGGAGCACCGGCAGCTGCGCCGGCAGCTGCAGCCCGAACCCGGCCGCGGCCAGCGCGCGGCTCGCCTCGCTCGGCGTCTGGCCCAGCGCCCACGGCGACAACAGGGTCGCGCACTGGATGATCAGCTCCGGCCGCGCGCGCCGCAGCACCGCGGCGACGTCCTCGACCTGCAGGCCATCGACGCGCACGAACCGCACCGTCAGCCGGCGGCGCGCCGCGCCGCACGCGGCGGCCAGGGCCGCGAACCGCTCGCCATCGGCGGCGTTGCGGCCCGCGACGATCAGCTCGACGTCATCGAAGCTCCCGGCGATGCCGAGCGCGAGTCGCCGGCCCAGATCACCCAGCCCCAGCAATAAAAAACGCGCCTGATCACTCACTGCGATACTCGATTCGCAACAGCGATCAGACGCGCGCCTTCTTCGGACGGCGGGACAGGGTCCGAGGCTTAGCCCTTGGTGCCCGGATCGACGATGCGGAGGCCGCCGTAGACCTGCTGCAGCTCGCCGACGTTCAGCTCGCTGCGGCGCTTCTGCTGCAGGTTGGTCTTGCGGGTGGCCGGCTTCTTGGTCTGGACTTGCTTCTTCATATCTCGGTCAAGGCTAGGCGCCACTCTCCATCGAGTCAAGCGGCAATACTCGATATGGCGCAGGGCGCGGCATCACCCGCAGCGACGACGCGGCGAGGCTGATCGTGCCGCGCTGCACCGCGCGGAAGTCGCGCGTCCACGCGGCGAGCATCTCGGTCCGGATCCGGTTGCCCAGCGCGGTCGCGGGCGCCGTGGTCAGCGAGCCCTCGCGCGCCCGGCGCACGTAGAGGAACTCATCGGCGTTGGCGAGCCGGACCAGGAAGCTGGCGCGGAGCACAAGCTGGGTGTCGTACGCGAACCGCCGGTCGGTCGAGAACCCGCCGGTCGCAACGTAAGCCGCGCGGCGGAACAGCGCCGACGCCAGCATCATCGGGTGCTGGCGCGGGTGCCCGCGCAGCGCGGCGCTGACGTCGAGCGGGAACCGGGTCGCGCTGACCCGCGCGCGGCGCTCGTCGAGCCGCAGCTCGTGGCTGCCGATGATGTCGGCGCCGGTCTCCTGCATCGCGGCCTGCAGCACGGCGAGCCGATCGCTGCACGACGCGTCGTCGGAGTCCTGCAGCAGGAACCGCCGCGCCCGATCGTGGCGCAGCAGCGCGTGGCGGATCGCGAACGGGCCGATCGGCGACGGCTCGGCGCGATACAGCTTCACCTCCGGATGCCGGGCCGCGAGCCGGCGCAGCACGGCCCGGCCGCGGCCGTCGACGCCGACCTTGACCCGCGCGCCCTGGACGCGAGCGAGCGAAGCCAGCGCGGCGTCGAGCAGCCCGGGGTCGCCGCGGTGCGGGACGATCACCGAGGTCGGCGCCGCCCGGCCGCGCGACACCGGCGCGCGCAGCGGGATCTGCCGGACCAGCAGCTGGTCGACCGGCGTGCGGCCGTCGACCGCGCCTTGCAGCACCGCGTAGCACAGGAGCTCCGGCACGCTCAGCGCCGCGGCGTTGGCGCGCAGGACGCCGGCGCTGCACGCGAACGAGGTCACGAAGCCATCGAAGCGAAAGTCGCGCGCCGGCGGCCGGCGGCGCCGGACCAGCACGATCACGCCCGGCCTGGCGAGCTCGTCGACGATCGCGGGCAGCGAGGCCAGCCCGGCCGCGCGATCCTCGGGGCCGAGCACGACGGCGCGCTCGCCATCGCGGATCGCGAACGGATCGGCCCGGTCGATCCCCTCGCCCTCGCCCTCGCCCTCGCCGCCGATCATCAGGCACAGCCACGCGTCGTTCGGCAGCGGCGCGATCGCCCGCCGCAGCGCGCCGACCGCCCGCACGCGCCCCAGGCCGACCCGCAGCGCGCACAGCGCCATGCGGGCTAGTTGTCCCCCGGCTCGGGCCCCGGCTCGGGCCCCGGATCGATGCGGCCGCGCATCCGCCGCTCGCGCGTGCGCCGCATCCAGCGATCCGCCCGCGCCGCCGCGAACCAGGCCTCGGCCGCGTTCAGGTGGCGCGCGGCGGCGCGGCGATCGCTGTGCCACGTGCGATCGGCCAGGGTCAGCCGGATGATCGCCTCCTGCAGCAGGATGCGGTGGCGCGCGGCGACCGCGAGCGCCTGGGCGAGCTGCGCGGCGCCGTCGGGCCCGGGCCACAGCTCGGCGAGCGCGCGGCGGGCCAGGACCTCGTCGAACGGGTTGGCGCGCAGCAGATCCGTGGCCCGGGTCAGCGCGGCCTCGGCCGCCGCGGTCGCCGCCTCGCGGTTGCCGCGCGCGAGCTCGAACCGCGACTGGTAGACCAGCACCAGGGTCTCCATGCGGAAGTCGGAGCCGCGCGAGACCTGCAGGGCGCGGGCGATCGCCTGCGCGGTCGCGCTCTCGCTGGCCTCGACGAACAGCTCGACCATCGCGTCGGGGCTCTCGGCCTCGCCGCCGGCCGCGAACCCGCCGTCCTTGCCCTGCCCCGCCGCCCACACCGCCGCGTACAGGCACGCGCGGTAGACCTCGACGTACAGCGCCAGCCAGCGGTCGCCGGGCAGCAGCTTGACCAGCCGCTCGCCGCGCAGGATCGCCGCGCGCGCCAGGGTCAGCTCGCCGCGCTCCAGATAGTACGGCGGCGTGTAGATCGCGAGGTTGCGCTCGGGCAGCCGGGGATGGCCGAGCTTGCGCATCAGCTCGGTAATCTCGGCGAACGGCTCCTGGAACGCCGCGCCGTCGCCGGCGAACGCCGCGCGCACGACCTGCGAGAACAGGTGGTAGACCCGCAGGTCGACGTAGCCGAGCCGCTCGGCGACCTCGAGGCCGTCGGCGGTCGCGCGCTCGTCGAGCGGCATGCCCATCAGCGCGAGGTTCATGTTCATGAAATACGCGCCCATGCCGAGCGCCCATTCGAGCCGGCGCGGACAGGTCGTCACGCCCGCGCGGAACTCGCGCAGGCTCGCGATGTGGCCGCGCATGTCCTCGACCACGCCGCGGAAGTGGCCGGTGTGCGAAGTCAGCCCGCCGATCGCGATCATCGCCGCCGCGCGGTACGGCGACTCGGGCGGGTGATCCTCGACGGTGGTCTCGAGCGCCCGGGTGAACTCGTCGACCCGGCCGGTGATCGCCAGCGCGATGCTCTCGAGGATCCGGTACTCGGCGCGCTTGAGGAACACCTCGCGCGGCCGGCTGGCCTGGGCGAGCGGGACCTCGGCGAAGATGTCGGGCAGGAGCTGGGCGCGCTCGTCCGGCGTGGCCAGGGCCGCCGCCGCGAGCTGGGCGCGGACCTCGGCCTGGCCGGCGGCGAGATCGATCGTGCGGTCCCAGTGCGCGAACAGCTTGCGCGCGTAGCGGATGCAGGCCGGCGTGCTGCTGAGATAACCGACCTCGATCAGCGCGCCCCACGCGGTGATCAACCGCTCGTCGCGGTCGGGGAACTCGGGGTTGACCTCGAGCAGGCCGGCGGCCTCCTCGAGCAGCTGGAACGCCTCGAGCAGCGCCTTGCCGTCGAGCGCGCGGGCCGCGGCGCGCAGCAGCGGGTCGATCGCGCGGACCGGCTCGTCCGAGCGCGCGAAGTGGTAGCCGATCGCGCGCGCGGCCTCGGCCCGGCCGCCGGTGACGTGGACCAGGTGGGCGGCGATCGCGGCGTGGCTGTGGCGGCGCATCGCCGGCGGCGTGCTGTCGTAGATCGCCTCGTGGACCGTGGCGTGGCTGAAGTAGTAGCGGCCCTCGACGTACTGCAGGAACTGGCGCTCGACGCCCTCGTCGAGCAGCTGGAACAGCTCCTGCGGCCCGGCCTCGGCGATCGCCTGGATCAGCGGCACGTCGAGCACGCGGCCGGCCGGCGCCAGGCGGCGGAAGAACGCGACCTGCGCCTCGGACAGGGTCGCCAGCCGGGCGAGCACGACCTCCTTGATGCTCGACGGCAGCGGCCGGTCGATCAGCGCCGGCACCGCGGTCCACGCGCCGCGCCGGCGGATCAGCGCGCCCTGCTCGATCAGCGCGCGCAGGCACTCGGTCGCGAAGAACACGTTGCCGCGCGTCGCCGCGTACAGGTTCTGGGCGAGCGCGCCGTCCGGCGGCAGGCCGTGCAGCGCCTGCGCGACCAGCTGCGCGAGGCTGGCCTCCGACAGCGGCGCGAGCTCGACGTGATCGGCGACGCCCTCGTCGACGGTCTGGAACGCCAGGCTCAGCCGGCTGAGCTCGTCGGACCGAAAGCTCGCGACGACCAGCCCGCCGCTGCGATGCAGCGCGCGGATGATCACGTTCATGGTCTCGAGCGTCGCGCTGTCGGCCCAGTGCAGGTCCTCGAAGCACAGCACGAACGGCGCGTGCTCCGACAGCCCGCGCAGCCAGCTCGACAGCGCCTCGAACACCGCGACCTTCTCCTCGCTCGCGTCGCGGAACACCCGCGGCGTCGAGCCGGGCATCGCCAGGCCGGACAGCACCCGGCCGAGCACCGGGCGCAGCGGATCGAGGATCGCCGACGGGGTGAGCGGCACCAGCGCGCGCAGCGCCTGCTCGATCGGCGCGCGCGGCGCCAGGCCCTCGGCGCGGCACTGGCCGAGCGCGAACGGCACGTCGACGTTGTGCGCGGCGAGCTCGAGCTCCTGCAGCAGCCGCGACTTGCCCACCCCGGCCGGCGCGCCGAGCAGCAGCGCGCGCGCGTCGTGGCGGCGGGCCGCGGCGAGCCGGCCGAGCAGCTCCTCGGTCTCGCGGCCGCGGCCGACGACCTCGGGCAGCTGCAGGTAGCTCGCGCGCGCTGCGAGCGGCTCGTCCGATCCGGCGGCGTCGTCGCCGGCGGCGAGCGCGGCGACCAGCTCGGCGGCGGTCGCGAACCGGTCCTTGGGCTCGGGCTCGAGCAGCCGCAGCACGATCGTCGCCAGCGCGGGATCCATGTCGACCACGCCCGCGAGCTCCTCGGCGAGGATCTCCGAGGCGTCGGCGCGCGGCACCGGCATCATCCCGACCGGGCGCCGGCCGGTGAACGGCGGCTTGCGCATCAGCAGGGTGAAGCCGAGCACGCCGAGCGAGTACAGGTCGCTGCGCGCGTCGACGATGCCGCGATCGCGCCACTCGGGCGCCATGTACATCG
>DASWOO010000919.1:0-4321 GCA_036404335.1 Kofleriaceae bacterium | reverse complement strand
CAAACGTGAAGAGCAGGGTGCGCTGGAAAGACATGACCGATTCTCCTAGAGAGCTAAGGGGGTATGAAAATGAGTACTGCCAGCGACGTGCCACGTCTTGCTCTAGGCGCAGATCTTCTCCTATGCATCGCAACGACGCAGGGTTGCGCGTCGATCGTGATGTCGGCGTGAAGCGTTCGCCGATCCGCGCTGTGGCACGCGCGCGCATCGAGCGAAACGTCGCTCGGGCGCACTCCGCGCGCGGCGCGCACCTGGTTTGAATGCGCGCTTGGTGACTCCCCTCAGCTGTGGCGCACACGCACGAGCTGGGGTGAGCACGCTACCCACGTCGAATCCAGGTGAGGGCGGCCTGGGTCTCGGAGATCTGCAGCTCGCGACCTTGGGGGGGCGGCGCAAAACCCACGCGTCGAGCGGCAAGCTCGGCCCGCGGCCGGACGATCTGCACGCGATCGGCGATCAGCCGCGCGAAGATCGCACTGCGGGCAGACTTCCTATCGGCCAGTGTAGCGTTGGTGTGTAGGTACGATGAGCGTCCACCTGGACCTGTCCGGGTCCACGGGAAACGGGTGGCTACCCGGGTGGCCGATACCTGGATCACAGTCGAGATATGCCCAGTTATCTCGAATAGATAACCGGCCAGATCGGGGCATCCAGATACTCACCGTAGACATTGCGGTGGCTGTCTTACACGCGGCACTCGAATTGCTCATGGGCTCAGCATCCATCTCGATACGCGAGGACTGATACCCATGATGACCAATGCACTTCGCTTTAGCACGGCGCTCACGCTCGGCCTGGCGGCGCTCTCGAGCTCCGCCGCGCTCGCCGAAACCATCAAGTTCCGCAGCTTCAGCGCGTCGGCGGCGATGGGGCCGCCGGCGGCCGCGTTCGCGGACAAGCTCGAGGCGATCACCCAGGCCACGCTGGGCAGCGGCAACGACGTGCACTTCCAGCCGCTCGCCGGCCTCCCGGCGATCCCGACGCAGTTCGCCGGTGACATCATCGCCGCGGTCGCCGCGGGCGAGGCGGCGGGCGGGTTCGACGCCGCGTACATCTCGGGCGGCGATCTGAACAAGACGTGGGGCTTCATCTACAACTCGGGCGTGCCGTTCGGCCCGACGTTCGACGAGTTCATCGGCTTCCTGTTCGGCAAGTCGGTCGACGATGGCACGCGCACGGGCCTCGACCTGATGCAGAGCCTGCTCGACGCGAGCGGCAAGAACATCATCGCGGTGCCGATCGTCGGCGGCTCGGAGCAGCTGTCGGGCTACTTCCGCGAACCGATCGAGGACGTCGACGGCCACCGCGGCATCGGCCTACCCGGGCTGTGCGAGAAGCAGTGGACGCTGCGCTACCTGCCACCCGCCGAGAACGTGCTGAACATCGCGTGCGACGACATGGTTCAGAGCGGCAAGATCCGCCGCAAGAACCTGGCGTTCATCCAGGCGGTGCCGGGCGGCGGCTCGCTGATGGACGCGGTCGCGGCCGGCACGATCAACGGCTTCGAGTTCGCGACGCCGGTCGACGACGTCTCGCAGGTGTTCAACACGCCGAACAACCCCGGCACGCGCGGCCTGCGCTTCGTCCACGCGCCGGGCTGGCAGCAGCAGTTCCTGCTGACCTGGATGATCATCAACAAGGGCGTGTGGACCAGGATGACCGCCGCGCAGCAGGTGCTGATCCAGACCGTCGCGCGCGACCACGTGCTGTCGTCGTACAGCGAGAACATGCGGCAGCAGGGCGCGGCCCTCAAGACGATCCTCGAGGCCAACAAGCACGACGGTGACCCGTCGAACGACATGGTGCTGTCGAGCTGGGGCATCCGCGACCAGGTCAAGCTGCGCAACGCGACCATCAAGTTCTTGAACGCGCGGGTCAACGACGCCGCGCTGCCGCCCGCCGACCGCCGCGACTACCAGACGATCATCGAGGCGCTGCGCGGCTACATCCACAGCAACGACAAGTACTGGGACCACCGCGAGGTCAAGACCCAGATCCGGTTCGAGGACTGGGCGAACCAGCTCGGCCAGTGCTGGGAGGCCAAGTGCGAGCCGCGGAGCTGGTAGACGTCGGCGCACGTTGCCGCCAGGCGCGGGGCGTGCAGGACTACCGGGTATGCTTGGAGCACGAGTTCGCGACGCGCTGATCGCGCTGACCCCGGACCAGACCGACCGCGCGGTCGCGCAGCTGCTGCCGCTGTACGACCCCGCGATGGTGTTTCGCGATCCGATCCAGGAGCTGCATGGCCGCGACGCGTTCGCCGAGATGAACCGGCGGCTGCTCGGCCGGATGCGCGGGCTGACGTGGGACGTCACGTCGGTCAAGGGCGACGACAGCGAGGCGTTCCTCGAGTGGACCATGACCGGCGTGCTGCGGCTCGGCCCGCGCCTGCAGGTCAGCGGCGTGACCCGCGTCCGCGCGCAGGCCGGCCTGGTCGTCGACCACCGCGACTACTGGGACCTCGGCGAGATGTTCGCCAGCGCGGTGCCCGGCGGCGAGCGGCTGCTGCACCTGCTGCGCAAGCCGTTCGCCTGAGGGATCAGGCGGGGGTCAGGCGGGGGTCAGGGTGATGTGGGCGATCTCGCAGGAGGTGCCGACGCGGAGGGGTGGGCCCCAGAAGCCGGTGCCCTCGGAGACGTAGAGCTGGGTGGCGCCGAAGCGGGCGAGGCCGGAGACGTGGGGCTCGAACAGGCGCGACAGGTAGCCGAAGGGCAGGAGCTGGCCGCCGTGGGTGTGGCCGGACAGCTGGAGATCGACGCCGGCGGCGCGGGCGCGCGGCAGGGTACTCGGATGGTGGGCGAGCAGGACGACGGGCAGCGCCGGGTCGCGGCCGGCCAGGGCGGTCGCGACGTCCTCGCCGTGGCCCTGCGCGAGGCGCTCGCTGGTGGAGTCGTCGACCCCGGCGAGCTCGAAGCCGCCGCGGATGGTGACGTGCTGGTTGCGCAGGATGCGCAGGCCGAGCGAGCCCAGGTGCGCGAGCCAGGCGTCGGCGTCCCAGTAGTACTCGTGGTTGCCGGTGACCGCGTAGACGCCGTCGCGCGCCGCCAGGCCGCGGAACGGCTCGACGTGCGGCGCGAGCTCGGACAGCCGGCCGTCGACGAAGTCGCCGGTGATGACGATCAGGTCCGGCGCCAGCGCGTTGACGCGCTCGACGACCTTGGCGGCGAAGTCGCGGCCGAGCATCACCCCGATGTGCACGTCGGTGAGCTGGACGATCGTGTAGCCATCGACCGCCGCGGGCAGCCCGGGCAGGGCGATCCGGACCCGGCGGACGCTCGGGCCGAGCTTGACGTGGATCATCCCGGCGATGACCGTGGCGAGCGCGGCCGTGACGCCGGCGAGCGCGGCGGCGCGCGGGCTGACGCCGGCGATCGCGCAGACCAGGTGGGTGATCGCGGCGAACAGCAGCAGGTACGTCGCGAGCCCGAACCACGTGTAGATCACGAACAGCCACACCCGGCGCCGCGCGCGCGGCATGTGCCGGGTGCGAAACGTCGCGAACGGTAGGCTCGGCGCGCCGATCACGATGAACGCCGTCGCGAGCGCGAACCACGGCTCGGGCAGATCCGGCGCGTGAACGAACCGCTGCCAGATGTAGAAGTACGACCCGCCGAGGATCGCCAGGATGATCAAGACACGTCTCACGCCTGGCGTTCTAGCCAGGGATCGCGGCGCTGGCAACGCGGTGGATCTCCGCCGCGTCGCTGCGCGCACGTCTCGCCTGGCCACGCGGATCACATCGAACCCTTCACTTCGCCGCGCGACTCACGACCACTTGTCGGGGACTCCCTGCAGCGCGCGAGGGACCGTGTCCCCGCGTGTAACAACGGTCAACTCCTCACGAATCGAGCGGGGGGATTTGCGCGACCGGCGCGTAAACGAGATCAATGAAACTGATCAACTTGCGTCTTTCGATCCTGTTCGCGGCCGGCGCCGCGGTCTCCGGCGCGGCGGCCTGCACCACCGCGGACGCCGATGATGGCGCCGGTGATCCAGGCGCCGATCAGGCGGGCTCGACCACCGAGCTCGGGGCCCCGTCGGCGACCGACGGCGTCGCGGCTCCGGCGGTCGCGTCGACCTTGCCCGAGTGCAAGGCGCAGCGCGCGGTCTATGTCGTCGCCGGCAACGGCGGGCTGGCGTGGTTCACGCTCGTGTGGCCGGCGCCCGCGGTGATCAATAGCTTCCAGCCGATGTTCTCGTACGACGATCCGACCAGGGCCAAGGACGTCGCGACCACGCCCGACCACCCGCTGTTCGCGCGCAAGATCGGCACCCGCGCGACGTGGACCGGCAAGGGCACGTCGCCGCAGCCGACCGCGTT
>DASWOO010000918.1:0-6098 GCA_036404335.1 Kofleriaceae bacterium | reverse complement strand
CGCGGCCGGCCGGGTTGGGCTGGGCGGCGATCAGGTAGCCGTGGTAGCGCCGGGTCGGCGCGCCGCCGAGCGTGCCGCCGGCGTAGCCGCCGAGGCCGTTGCACACCAGCCACTCGCGGCGGAACAGCACTTCGTCGCTGGCGTCGGGCGGGAACGTGATCCGGCGGACCGGATCGACGTTCGGATCGATGCGCATCGGATCGCGCCGGATGGAGGCGCCGGGATCGAGGTTGGTTGGGGCGTTCATGGGCTACACATCAGGCGGGCGGTTGGCCTCTTCGAGGGTGAGGTCGAGGTAGATCGACGCGGCGCGGTCGGGGACCAAAAGGACGGCCGAGCGCGCCGGGATCGCGAGCCGGTGGCGGTTGAATACCACCGGCGTGCCGTGGCCGCCGTAGCGCGGGTCCTCACTCGACCACGCGATCCGCCAGCCGTCGCGGCTGCCGCCCGGCGGGGCGAGCAGCGGCTCGGGCAGGTGGGGCTGCGCGAAGGTCGCGCCGAGGTTGACGAGCAGCAGGCGATCGCGGGTCGGGTCATCCTGGAAGTACCGGAGCACGAACACCTGCGGCGACAGCACCGCACCGTCGAGCGCCTCGGGCCGCGAATCGGTGAACGCCGGGTCGTCGCGGCGCAGCGCGAGCAGCTCCTTGTGCAGCCGGCCCCAGGGCGTGTCGAGCCGGCGCTCGCGCGGGTCGAGGATGCATTCCCGGAACGCCTCGTCGGCGTTCGGGTTGTAGAGCGCGGCCTGGGCCTCGTCGGTGCCCATCGCCGGAAACTGCGCCATGAACTTGGCGCGGCCGCTGCGGATCGGCTCGTGGAGATCCTCGCTGTGATCGACGAAGAACCGCCACGGCTGCGGCGCGCCGTACTCCTGGCCCTGGAACAGCATCGGCAGCTCGGGGGTGAGCAGCAGCAGCGCGGTCAGGGCGCGGAGCACGCCAGCGTCGGCGGCCACCGTCATCCGCTCGCCGTAGCCGAAGTTCGAGGCCTGGTCGTGGTTGTCGAGGAAGTGGACGAAGCGGCGGCGCTCGAGGCCGCGGGTCGGCGTGCCGCGCGGGTTCTTCTGCCAGGCGAACAGCTGGCCCTGGAACAGGAAGCCGCGCTTGATCGCCGAGACGTACTCCTGCGCCGTGCCGCGGTAGTCGTGGAGATAGCCGTCGACGATGCCGGTCAGCGTGACCCGGGCGGCGTGATGGAAGTCGTCGTTCCACAGCGCGTCGAGGCAGATCTCGTCGCCGAGCAGCGCGGCGTCCTGCGGCTCGTTCTCGCCGACGAAGAAGATGTGGCGGTCCGGCGCGATCCCGCGGGCCTTGCGGGCGGCCTCGCCGAGCACGTGGCGCTCGCTGCGGTCGTGGATCGCCTGGGTGGCGTCGAGCCGCAGACCGTCGAGGTGGAACTCGTCGATCCAGTAGCCGGCGTTCGCGATCACCAGCTCGCGCATGCCGAGCGAGCCCTCGCCGTCGTAGTTGAGGGTGTCGCCCCACTCGTTGGTCCGGTCCGACTTGTAGTGCGGCGACCAGGTGAACATGTAGTTGCCGGCCGGGCCGAAGTGGTTGTAGACGACGTCGAGGATCACGGCGAGGCCCTTGGCGTGGGCCTGGTCGACGAACCGGCGGGCGTCGTCGGGCGTGCCGTAGTGGTGGAACGGCGCGAACAGATCGACGCCGTCGTAGCCCCAGCCGTACTTGCCGGCGAACTCGGCGACCGGCATGACCTCGATGGTGGTGATGCCGAGCTCGGCCAGGTAGTCGAGCCACTGCGCGGCGGCGGCCCAGGTGCCCTCGGGCGTGAACGTGCCGAGGTGGAGCTCGTAGAGCACGTGGCGGTCGGGCGCGACGCCCTTCCAGGCCTGATCGGTCCAGGTGAACGCGCCCGGGTCGATGATCTCCGACGGGCCGAACGGGCCGTCCGGCTGGAACCGCGAGGCGGGGTCGGGGTAGAGCGTCTCGTCGTTGCCGAGCCGGAACCGGTAGCGGGTGCCGGCGACGGCGCCGGGCGCGTCTCCACTGTGGTGGCCGTCGGGCTCCTTGGTGAGCACGACGTCGCGGGGCGGGTCGGACTCGATCACCATCGTGACCTTGGCGTGATCGGGCGCCCAGACCCGGACGTGGGCGCCGGGCTCCTGTCCGGACGACGTGGAATCGACGAGCTCGGTCCCGATCGGAAGTCTGCGCGAAACGGCCATTCGGTCGGTAAGAGTTGCAGTCGATGTGCCACGAGTGACGCGGGGCGGCGCGTCGAAGCTCGTATCTACGCGGTCATTCATAATGCGCGCTGGCGCACAGCGAGCGCCGCTGCGCGGCTCGACCCATCCGGAGCTCGATGGTAGCGTCCCCGGCCATGAAACGCCTGTCGTCCCTCCTTATAGGGTTCGTGGCTGCCGCGGCATGCGGCGGCTCGCCCAAGCCGACCCCGTCGACCACGCCGCTCCCGGACGACACCAAGCCCGCGCCGGTCGCCGCGACCCCGACGCCACCGCCCACCCCGCCACCGGCGCCGCCGGGGCCGCCCAAGCCGGTCGACATCAAGGTCCCGGCGAGCCAGACCACGGTCAAGCTGGTGTCGGGCGGCAAGGGCAAGCGCGAGCCGCTGCGCTACGCGGCCAAGGAAGGCGCCAAGCAGAACGTCGAGCTGACGATGGACTTCACCGGCTCGCAGGACGCCGAGGAGCAGACCCTGCCGACCATGGTGCTGACGGCGAGCGCCGAGGCAAAGCCGGCCGCGGGCGGGTTCGAGCTCGCGCTGACCGTGACCGCGGCCGACGCGCGCGAGGCGATCACCAAGCCCGACGCGCCCAAGGTCGACCTCAACAAGTTCAAGGCGGCGATGGCCGTGCTGCCCGGGCTGGCGATCGGCGGCTCGCTGGCGAGCAACGGCGTCGCCGGCGAGCTGACCCTGCACATGGACAACCCGCCGCCGCACGCCGATCAGGTGGTCGACCTGGTGCGCGTGACCCTGCCGCGGTTGCCGCCGCTGCCGGCCGAGCCGATCGGCGTCGGCGCGAAGTGGCAGGCGACGACGACGCTGAAGGTCGCCGACCGGCTCGAGGTCACCCAGGTCACCGACTACGAGGTGACCGCGCACAAGGGCACGGCGTGGACGGTCAAGGGCACGACCAAGGTCACCGGCAAGGAGCAGACGATCGAGGCCAGCAAGGTGAGCGACATCTCGGGCAGCGGCACGACCGAGGCGACGATCGACAGCGCGGGGCTCCTGCCCGCGTTCAAGTCGTCGGTCGAGACCCTGTTCAAGTCGACGCAGGAGAGCAAGACCTCGTCGTACAAGGTCCGCGTCGGCGGCGGCATCAAGTGATCGCTACGGCGTGAGCTCGGTGCGCAGCCGGGCGATCCGCTCGCGCATCGCGCGCCGCGCCCCGGCCGGGCCGACGACCCACGCGTGGCGGCCCAGGCCCAGCACCCAGCCCGAGACCCACTCGAACCCGTCGCAGTCGACCAGCAGCTCGGCCGAGCCGTCGTCCTGCATGGTGACCTCGCCGACCGGCCAGTTCGCGCCGATCCGGGTGACCGCGAGCGCGTCGAGCCGGACCCGCACCGTCACCGAGTCGGCCGACGGCACGTACAGCCGGTCGCGGCGGTAGGCCTCGAGGTCGAAGCTCGCCGGCCGCTCGAACGCCTCGCCGGTCTGGTACAGCGCCGCGATCCGGTCGATCCGGAACGTGCGGACGTCGCCGCGCTTGTGGCAGAACCCGACGACGTACCACTCGCCGGCGTGGTGGACGATGCCGTACGGATCGACCGGCCGGCGCTCGGCCTGGGCGCGCGACGCCGCGGCGTAGTCGATCTCGATCCGCTGGTGCTTGCGCGCGGCGGTGACCAGCGCGCGCAGGTGGCTCGCGACCGCCGCGTCGGGCTCGGCGACCACCGTGCTGGTCGCCAGGCTCTGCGCCTCGCCCGCGTCGCGGCCCATCGCCGCGAGCAGCTTGTTCTCCGCCGACAGCATCGCCGCGTCGAACGGCGCGATCCCGCTCTCGCGCAGCGAGCGCAGCCCGAGCAGCAGCGCGGCGCCCTCGGCCGGGGTCAGCCGCAGCGGCCGGGTCAGGCGGTGCGCGAGATCGACGAACACCCGGCCCTCGTCGACCGAGACCAGCAGGTACTCGCCCGGATCGCCGTCGGGCGGGCCGACCTGCGACAGCAGCTCGAGATCGGCGAGCAGCTCGTCGCGCTCCGCGCCGAGCATCTTCGCCAGCTGATCGACCGGCACGCCCTCGGGGAACTTGGCGACGTACGGCACGATGTACAGCAGGCGCCGCAGCTTCTGCGACACGTCACGCACCCGGCACCTCCGCGATCGGCGCCGCGCCGGAGAACTCCGGGTCGTCCTCTTCGATCGGGTAGTGCATCTCGATCGCGTCGAGCTCCTCGTGGATCCGCGCGCGCAGCCGGTCGCCGCGCTCGAGCCGGATCGCGCCCTTGGCCGCGAGCAGCCGGGTCGCCGCGAACTCGAGGTTGCCGCAGTCGAACGTGACCAGCGTGCGGTCGCCGTCGACCCGCTTGACCGCGGTCAGCCCGAAATCCTCGTTGCCGATCTCCGCCGCGGCCGGGCCGAGCACGAGCTGGACCTCCTCGGCCGGATCGCTGGTGAACGTCCACGGCGAGCGCTGGGCGTACGCCTTGACGTCGAAGTCCGCCGGGCGCTCGAAGTCGGGCGACTTGGGCTTGGGCGCCATGACCGCCTCGTGGATCCGGTCGACGCGGAACGTGCGGACCTCCTGGCGCAGGTGGCACCAGCCCGCGGCGAGCCACGCGCCCTCGCGGTAGATCAGCGCGTACGGATCGAGGTCGCGCGTCGACACCATGCCGGTCGCCGCCGCCTGGTACTTGAGGGTCACCCGCTTGCGGTGGCGGGTCGCGGCCTCGATCGTGGCGTAGATGTCGCCGAGCTCGGGCCGCACGCCGACCCGGCGCTCCGGGAAGTGGACCAGCACCGGCGCGGGCCGGGGAAACTCCGTCGGCGTGTCCGGCAGCTCGGGCAGATCGAACGCCAGCTTCTTGAGCGCGAGGTCGACGATCTTGGGGTACGCGCCGCCCGGCATCGCGTGCGCGACCGACGCGGCGAGCACCAGCGCCGAGATCTCGTCGGGCGTGAGCCGGACCTCGGGCATCTTGAACCGCTTCATGTCGATGACGTAGCCGCCGTCCTCGAGCGAGTCGTCCTCGTCGGGCGTGATGTAGCGGATCGGCACCCCGAGCTCGAGCAGGTCGGCCTTGTCGCGCTCGAACGCGCGCAGCCCCGCCTCGGCGTTCAGCGTCTGGTAGGCCGAGAACTGATCGCGGATCTCGCGGTAGGTGACCGGCGTCCGCGCGCGCAGCAGGATCATGACGAGATCGAGCAAGCGCTTGCTGCGATCGCCCCGCGTGCCGGCGTCGTCCCCGGCCTTCCCCGGCCTGGCAGCCTTGGCCGGGCCCGCGTCCGCCTTGGCTTTTTTCGCCACGTCGCGTTCTAGCGCACGGCGACCGAATTCGGAAGCTGCTAGAAATAGTACCGGACACCGGCGCCGGCGTTGAGCGACAGCTGCGCGCCGCCGTCATCGCCGAACTTGTTCTCGAGGATGCCGGCGACCTCCACGAACGCGTCGAGCGGCACGTTGCGGAAGTCGAACAGCAGGCCCGCGACCACGCGCACGCCGATCGCGAGGTCGTTGTTGTCGCGGCCGTCCATGTAGTCGATGACCCGCAGGCCGGGGCCGAAGTAGAACGGCAGCACGAAGCTGTCGCGGCTCTGCAGGATGTACGGGTGAAACACGTAGTCGGCGTGGACCTGGACGCCGCCGCCGATGAACGCCGAGCCGATCGCGGCCTGGATCGCCTGGTCGTCCTTGAGATAGAGCTTGGCGCAGATCCCGAGCGGCTCGCCCAGGATCACGCCGATGCCGAACGTGCCCTTGTCGGTGCCGCGCACGCTGTCGTCGGCGAGCGCGGGCGTGGCGATCGCGAGCACGGTGGCGAGGGCGAGCGGGGTGCGCATGGCGGCCAAGCTAGCCCGGGGGCCGCGCGCGGCGCAAAAATTCACGCCTTGAGCAGGCGGGCGAGCTTGTTGCGGCTGATGCCGAGCTGGCGGGCGGCGGCGGACTGGTTGCC
>DASWOO010000917.1:0-3070 GCA_036404335.1 Kofleriaceae bacterium | reverse complement strand
GGCTCGTCGATCGTCATCGGCGCGACCACGCTCGGCATGCTGTTCATGGCCGGCGCGCGGATCTCCTACATCGTGCTGGCGCTGCTGGCGGCGGCGCCGCTCGGCTACCACATGGTCGTCGGCACGCCGTGGCGCATGCAGCGCGTGCTCGCCTACTTCAACCCCGAGGCCTACGCGACCGGCGACGGCTACCAGTTCATGCAGGCCCGGCTGGCGATGGGCTCGGGCGGGCTGACCGGCGCGGGCCTCGGCGGCGGCCACCAGACCCTGGGCTACACCCCCGAGGCCCACTCCGACTTCATCCTGGCGCCGATCGGCGAGGAGATGGGCTGGATCGGCGTCGCGCTGGTGCTCGGCCTGTTCGCGGTGCTGGTGTGGCGCGGGATCCGCGCGGCGCTCGGCGCGCGCGACGTGTTCGGCGGCTTCCTGGCGTTCGGCATCACCCTGCTGTTCGGCGTGCAGGCGCTGTTCAACGTCGGCGTCGTGCTCGGCATCGTGCCCAACAAGGGCATCACCTTGCCGCTGGTCAGCTGCGGCGGCTCGTCGCTGGTGATCACGATGTTCCTGATCGGCCTTTTGTTCAACGTCGGGCGGCGGCCGGAGCGCCGGGTCGCCGAGGCGCCGGCGCGCGAGCTGGCGCGGAAGAAGCGCATCCGCGTGCGCGTTGTGGCGGCATGAGGCTCCTGATCGCCGGCGGCGGGACCGGCGGCCACTTGTTCCCGGGCGTCGCGCTCGCCGAGGAGCTGCGCGCGCGCGACCCCGAGGCGCAGGTCCGGTTCGTCGGCACCCGGCGCGGGATCGAGGCGCGGGTGCTGCCGCGGCTCGGCTGGGAGGTCGACTTCATCGAGATCTCGGGGCTCAAGACCGTCGGCGCGCTGGGCGCGCTGCGCGGCATGGCGCGGCTGCCGCGGGCGCTGGCCCAGGCGCGGCGGGTGGTCGAGGCGTTCGCGCCGGACGCGGTGATCGGCGTCGGCGGCTACGCGTCGGGGCCCGTCGTCCTGATGGCGCGGCTGGCAGGGATCCCGACGGCGATCTGCGAGCAGAACTCGATCCCGGGGCTGACCAACAAGATCCTCGGCCGGCTGGTGCGCTCGGTGTTCGTCTCGTTCGACGGCACCCGGGCGTTCTTCAAGCCGGCCAAGACCGTGCTGAGCGGCAACCCGGTGCGGCGCGAGCTGGTCGGCAAGCTCCTGGCGGCGGCGCCGCGCGCGGCGCGCGACCAGGTCCACGTGCTGGTCAGCGGCGGCTCGCTCGGCGCGGTGGCGGTCAACGACCTCGCGGCGGACGCGCTGATCGCGCTGGCGGGCAGCGTGCCGCTGGCGATCGTCCACCAGACCGGCGAGCGGGGCCTCGCGGCGACGGTCGCGAAGTACCAGGCCGCGGGGGTCGCGGCCGACGTCCGGCCGTTCATCATCGACATGGCCGACGCGTACCAGGCCGCGGACGTGATCATCGGCCGCGCGGGCGCGACCACGGTCGCCGAGCTCGCGATCACCGGCGTGCCGGCCGTGCTCATCCCGTACCCGTTCGCCGCGGACAATCACCAGGAGCTCAACGCGCGCGAGATGGCCAAGGCCGGCGCGGCGCTGATGTTCACGCAGGCGGCGCTGACGGCGGACAAGCTGGCCGCGGCGCTGCGGCCGCTCCTGAGCGACGCCGCGGTCCGGGCCGAGATGGGCGTGCGGATGAAGGCGCTGGCGCGGCCGGCGGCGGCGGCGACGGTGATCGACTGGTGCGAAGCGGTTCGTGGTAGGTAGGGCGCGATGGCGCGCGAACGGCTGGACAAGCTGCTGCTCGACCGCGGGCTCGTGGCCAGCCCCGAGCGCGCCCGGTCGCTGATCATGACCGGCGACGTGCTGGTCCGCGGCCAGCCGGAGACCAAGCCGGGGACGATGCTCGATCCGGCGGCGGAGATCCGGCTGCGCGCCGAGGATCACCCGTACGTCTCGCGCGGCGCGCTGAAGCTGGTCAAGGGCCTCGAGCAGTTCGCGATCGACCCGCGCGGGCTGGTCGCGCTGGACATCGGCGCGTCGACCGGCGGGTTCACCGACGTGCTGCTGCGGCGCGGCGCGCGCAAGGTCTACGCGATCGACGTCGGCTACGGCCAGCTGGCGTGGTCGATCCGCCAGGACCCGCGGGTCGTCGTGCTCGAGCGCGAGAACGTGCGGACCATGGACCCGGCGCGGGTGCCCGAGCCGTGCGACCTGGCGGTGATCGACGTGTCGTTCATCTCGCTGACCGCCGTGCTGCCGCGGACCCGCGAGCTCTTGCGGTCGGCCGGCAAGCCGGTGATCGCGCTGGTCAAGCCGCAGTTCGAGGTCGCGCGCGATCGGGTCGGCAAGGGCGGCGTGGTCCGCGACGAGGGCGCGCGGCGCGACGCGGTCGAGAAAGTTCGCAGCTGGGCGGCCGACCACGGGTTCGTCGCGGGCGAGGACGTCGAGTCGCCGATCACCGGCCCGGCGGGCAACGTCGAGTACCTGCTGCGGCTGCACACGGCGTGATACAACGCCGCGTGATGTCCGAAGCTGCGGTGCAGCCGCGCGCGATGTGCGATCGCTGCCGGCGGCCGATGCGGGTCTGCTACTGCACGGCGCTGCCGCGGCTCGAGACCCGGACCCGCGTCGTGATCCTGCAGCACCCGCGGGAGCGCGACATGCCGATCGGCACGGCGCGGATGGCGAGCCTGTGCCTGCCGCGCTCCGAGCTGCACGTCGGTGTCCGGTGGGCGGACAACCCGGCCCTGGCGCGGGCGATCGGGGATCCGGCGCGGCCGGCGATCTTGCTGTATCCGGGGCCGGGCGCGCGGGACATCCTGCGCGAGCCGCCGGCCGGGCCGGTCACGCTCGTGGTCGTCGACGGGACGTGGTCGCAGGCCAAGTCGGTCGTGCGCGACAACCCGATCCTGCAGACCCTGCCGCGCTACGCGTTTGCCACGCCCGAGCCGTCGCAGTACCGGATCCGCCGCGAGCCGCGGGCCGAGTACGTCTCGACGATCGAGGCGCTGATGTACGTGCTCGGCGCGCTCGAGGGCGAGCCCGAGCGGTTCCGCAGCCTGCTCGACCCGCTCAAC
>DASWOO010000916.1:0-8967 GCA_036404335.1 Kofleriaceae bacterium | reverse complement strand
CCGCTGCTGCGCAACCGGGCCGCGGCGTACCGCGATCTCCACGCCGCCAAGCCCGCGGTCGCCGACGCCGAGCGCGCGCTGGCGCTGGGCATCGCGGCGTGGGGCACCGCCTACCCCGAGGTCGCGGCGACCCGCGTGCTGCTCGGCCTGGCGTACATCGAGCAGCTGGGCGACGTCGATCGCGGCGAGCAGCAGCTCCAGCTCGCGCTCGCGCAGTACCGGATCCAGCTCGGCGACGACTCGGTCGAGGGCGCGATCTGCGAGCAGGGCCTGAGCCAGGCCGGCATGTACCGCGGCGACTACGCGACCGCGCTGGGCCACGCCGAGCGCGCCGCGGCGGTGTTCGCCCGCAAGCTCGGCACCGACACCCCGCGGCGCGGCGAGGCGCTGATCGGCGTCGGCGCGCTGCGCTACCTGCGCAAGGACTTCACCGGCTCGCTCGCGGCGTATCGCGAGGCCGCGCCGCTGCTCGGCGCCGCGCTCGGCCAGGACGCCACCAACGTCGGCGTGCTGCACGCCAACATCGGCGAGACCCTGCTCGCGCTCGGCCGCGATCAGGACGCCGAGCAGGAGTTCGCGCAGGCGCTCGCGATCCTCGAGCGCAAGGTCGGGCCGCGCCACGCGTACCTGGCGCTGCCGCTCAAGGGCCTGGGCCTGGCGCGGCTCGACCGCCACCAGCCGCGCGAGGCGATCGATCCGCTCGAGCGCGCGCTCGCGCTGCACGCCGCCGATCCGGCCGGCGATCCGCAGGAGCTGGCCGAGGTCCGCTGGGCGCTCGCGCGGGCGCTGCAGCTGGTCGGCCGCGATCCGGCGCGCGCCCGGGAGCTGGCCGAGGCCGCGCTCGCCGGCTATCGCGCGCTCGGGGCGCAGTCGGCCGATCGGGTCGCCGAGATCGCGCGCTGGCTCACGCGCACCCACATCCCGTGAGCGCGCTTTGTAATCGGCGGTAATCCGGCTCGATGGTCAAACGCAGGCCAGATGCCTATTGTGGGGGCCATGGAAGCCAACCCGATCATCGACGCGCCCGACGGAGCCCCCGACAACGAGACCCTGCTGCCGCTCAACGGCGGGCAGTCCTACAACCTGATCGCGTCGTACGAGAACAAGCACATTCTGTTCACGCAGGCGATCGGCGGGCAGGCCTATGGCGGCATCAAGTGGATCCGGAACGCGAGCTCGCAGTCCCTCGCGATCACCTTCCAGCTGATCCCGCCGCTCAACTTCTTCACGTCGACGGTGGCCGAGCTGACGTTCGACCCCGCCGACGACGGCCACCAGAAAGCCGCCGTCGTGCCGGCAAATAACGAGGCCGCGCAGTACAACTTCAGCGCCGATGTCACCGCAGACAACGGCCGGCCGGTGCTGATCGAGGTCGACCCGATCATCGTGATCTCGGTCAAGCCGTGATCTGACCGACCGCTAGAAGAACTGGCAGCCGATCGTCCGCGTCGATAGCCCCGCCGCGCCCGGGCTGGCCGCCGACGCGCCCGCCGCGCCGCCGGCGCCCCCGGTGATCGTCGACTGCGGGATCGCGATCGTCGAGCTGCCCTGGCACACCACCGCGGCCGACGGGCCGCCGCCGCCACCGCCGCCGGCGCCACCGTTGCCGCCGCTGCCGCCCTGGCCGCCGTCGCCGCCGTTGCCGCCGTCGTCCTGCTCGCCCGACGAGCCGGTCGCGTGGACGCCGCCCTGGCCGCCGTTGCCACCCGCGCCGCCGTTGCCGCCGCGGCCGCCGTCGCCGCCCTGGCCGGCGGTGACCGTCGACGATCGCACGGTGACGGTCGAGTCGACCGCGACCACGCCAAACGAGCCGCCGCCGCCCCCGCCGCCGGTGCCCAGCGTGCCGGCGCAGCCGCCGCCCCCGCCGCCCGCGCCGGTGCCGCCCGACGAATCGCAGGCGTCGGTGCCGCGCCCGCCGCCGCCGCCACCGCCGCCGCCGCCGCCGTTGACGCCGGTCCCGCCATTGGTGCCGTTGGCCGGCGCGTAGAGCGCGACCATGAACGCGCCGAGCTCGCCGCCGCCGGTGCCCAGGCCGCCCGCCGCGCCATTGGCGCCCGAGGTCCCGTTGCCGCCGACGTGGCTATCGCCGCCGCCCGCGCCGCCCGCCGCGCCACCACCACCGTCGGCGCCGCGCCCACCCGCGACCGCGCCGCCGCCCTGGCTGTAGCCCGGGCCGCCGCCCATGCCGCCGGGCAGGCCGCACAGCGACGGCCCGCCGTTGCCCGGGGTCGGCAGCGTGCGCTTGTCGCAGCCGAACGAGTCCGAGTACTCGACGCCGGCCTTGCCGTTGGCGCCGGTGCCGCCAGGCGCGCCGGTCGTGCCGTCGCTGCCATCGGCGCCATTCGCGCCCTTGCCGGGCCGCGCCACGACGCTGTCGAGCTCGATCTTCGACGAGCTGGTGACCAGCACCGCGGTCGAGCTCTGGCCCGCGACGGTCGCGTCGGCGCTCTTGATCGTCAGGTGACCGAGCACGGTCGCGACGGTGATCGACGCGATCGTCACCGCCGTGGTCCCGCCGTCGAGCTCGGTGACCGCGGTCTCGCTGCGGTTCCAGCCGGCGTCGAACCCGCCGTAGATCGACACGCCCGGCTTCAGCGTGATCGACTCGGCGTACGTGCCGGCCTGGACGAACACCGCGGCCTTCTGCGCGGCGGCGAGCGTGATCGCCTTGCCGATCGTCGCGACCGGCGCGTCCTTGCTGCCGGCGGCGCCGTCGGCCCCCGTCGGCGCGACGTAGACCGCGTCGCACGGCAGGCCGTTGCACGTCATGGCGCTCGACCCGGAGTCGATCGGGGCGCCGCCGCTGTCGGGGTTATCGGTGCCAGCGTCGGCACTGCCGGCGCCATGATTGTCTCCGCAGCCGATCAGCGAGCCGATCACCGCGGCGAAGATGGTGCATCGCATCGCTGCGCAGCATAACCGAGCCGTCGACGACCCGCGCGGTATGCAATGGGCCTACACGACGTATCGCAGCTATCGCCCCGAGGCGTCCACCACCGGCGGCTCGCCGGCGACGCCGCGCAGGAACATCGCCTGCGAGCCGTGCGCGAGGTAGCGGCCCTCGTCGTCCCAGACGTCGACGTCGGCGATCGCCCAGCCCGCCTTGGCGCGGCGCGCCGTGATCGCGCACAGCAGCCACTCGCGCCGGGTGTCGTCGATGACGTAGGTCGTCAAGTCGAGGCTGGGCGCGAAGAACCGATAGTCGCTGGGGCCGATCGCGCGGTGCAGCGCGGCCGGCATCAGGTCGATCAGCGGCGGCATCGCCAGCCGATCGAACAGGCCGTCGGCGTCGCGCGGCGCGACCCGGTAGCGCGCCCACCGCGCGTAGCGCGCCGGCCCGGGCGTGTCGCCGGGCTGCCAGAACTGCGCACCGTCGGCGATCCGGTACTCGAGCTGCTGGTGGAACCGCATGCGCAGCGCCGGGTGCCGGGCCTCGCCATCGACCGGCTCGGCGTCGGCCAGCGGCCGGACCTGGGGAAACGCCAGGCCCTGGATGTCGGGGCCCTTGCGATCGCGCAGGAACGTCGCGGTCAGCTCGAGGCCGGGCTCGCCCGAGCCATCGCGCAGGGCGACCCGGACCTGCGCGGTCATCCCGCCGCGCCGCAGCACGACGACGTCGGCGACCAGCGGGCCGTTCGCCAGCGGCGTGCAAAACATCGTCGTCGCCGACGCGAAGCGCAGGGTGGGATCGGCGAGCTCGGCCTGCGCCGCCCGCAGCGCGCAGGTCATGACCACGCCGCCCGACGGCATCAGGAAGTCCCAGTGATCCGGCAGGCGCAGGCGATAGCGCCCGGGCGCGTCCGGATCGGCGCGCATGGTGGTGTCCGCGACGAGGTCGGCCGGCATCGCGCCGACGTTAGCTCGATTTCGCCGCGATCCGCAGCGCGCTGGCCAAGCGCTCGAGGTTGGCCGCGACCTCGCCCGCCGCCGCGCCGCCGGCCTCGCCGCGCCGCCGCAGCTCGGGCAGCCGGACGAGCAGCCGCCAGGTCGCGTTCTGCGCGAACCATAGATCGACCGCGCTGCTCACCCCGGTCGCGACCTCGGCGCCGCGCGCCACGGTGTCGAGCGCGGCGGCGTCCAGCGTGCCATCCGCGCCGGCGACGCGGTCGATCAGCCGCTGCAGACCCTCGCTCGCGGCCAGCGCGATGTCCGGCGTGTCGAGGCTGACCTGGACCTCGGCGGCCTCGGTGATGTGATCGCGCAGCTGGGGGAAGCTCGGTTCGGCCGCGCGCAGGTTGGCCAGCACCCGGCGGCGTAAGGTCGCCTCGGCGATCGCGTGCAGCACCTCGGGCACCGGCAGGTTGTGCGCGACCAGCCAGCGGATCAGCGGCGCCTGCTGATCGTAGCTGCCGGCGAGCTCATCCTCGGCCGCGGTGATCGCGTCGCCGAGCACGGCGTCGAGCACGCGCTCGCGGCTGCCGGGCAGGAGCGCCGACAGCGACAGCTCGTGGCCCGGGAAGTGGCGCTCGAGCGCGCGGTGCGCGGCGAACACGTCGGCAGTGGTGAACGCGCCGGTCAGCTCGTCGACGATCGCCGCCCACTCGCCCGCCGGCCGCGGCGGCCGGACCCCGCCGGTGACGTGCTGCTCGCCGAGGTGCAAGCCGGCGAAGCACAAGGACGTCGCGAGCTCGGTCAGCTGCGAGCGGATCCGGACGACGCCGGCGACCATCCGCGCCCGGCCCGAGCGGCGCTCGACCCGATCGAGGAACTCGACCTGATAGCCGTAGACGTCGAGGATCGGCGGGGCCTCGGGCTCGATCAGCGCGAGCACCGCGACGTGGGCGCAGACCTTGGCCGGATCGATCCGCGCCGGCTGGACCTGGGCCGCCCAGACCTTACGGCCGTCGCCCTCGGTCGCGAGGTTCGACGCCGCCGCGCTCAGCCGATCGATCAGCTCGGGCTCGACCGGCGCGCCGCCGAGGTCGTCGATCAGCTCGGCGACTCGCGCGGCGTACTGCATGCACTGCACGGTCTCGATCCCCGACAGATCGTCGAAGAACCAGCCGCAGCTCGTGTACATCAGCATCGCGTGGCGCGCCATCTCCATCAGCGACAGCGCGCGCCTGCGCTCGTCGGCGTCGAGCGGGTGCGAGCCGAACCGGGCGAGGAACCGATCGCGCGCCTCGCTCGACCGCTCGCGCACGACGTCGATGTAGCCGTCGCGCGCCGCCCACGGATCGTGGAACAGCAGCCGGCCGACACCGTCGAGCGCCGCCGCCGAGGCGTCGCGCAGCCAGTCGAACGCATCGCGCAGCGGCCGCCGCCACTTCTGGTTCCAGCCCGGCCGGCCGCCGCTGTTGCAGCCGCAGTCCTCGCGCCAGCGCGCGGTGCCGTGGGCGCAGCTCCACGAGGTGTGCTCGGCGAGCGTCACCTCCCACGTCGCCGGGACCAGCGCGCGGAACTCGGCGTAGTTGGTGAGCCGGGTGCCGTTCCAGCCCTGCTCGACCTGGCGCAGCGCCCAGGCCAGCGCCATGTCACCGTAGCGGTGGTGGTGGCCGTAGGTCTCGCCGTCGGTCGCGATGTGACACAGCGTCGGGCCACCGCCCTCGACCAGGCCGCGGTTGATCATCCGCGAGATGATCTGGTGGCCGTCGGCGAGCAGGCGCTCGAACGCGACCGCCTGGGCCACGGCGCCGTCGTAGAAGAACAGATCGATCGACTTGCCCGACGGCAGCGCGCAGCGATACGCGCGCCCCGGATCGACCGGCGTGGTCCGCCACGCCCCGCCCGCCGGCCGCCACGCCTTGGCCTGGTGCGGCGCGAGCACGGCGAACGTGATGCCCTCGGCGGCGAGCGCCTCGAGCGACGGCGTGTCGACCGCGCACTCGGGCAGCCACATGCCCTCGGGCGCGCGGCCGAACCGGCGCTCGAAGTCGACGATGCCCCAGCGGACCTGGGTCACGCGATCGCGCGCCGAGGCCAGCGGCATGATCATGTGGTTGTAGGCCTGGGCCATCGCCGAGCCGTGGCCGGAGAACCGCCCGACGCTGGCCTGGTCGGCGGCGATCAGCGCCTCGTGGACGTCGGGCGCGTGGCTATCGAGCCACGACATCAGCGTCGGCCCGACGTTGAAGCTCATGCGCTGGTAGTTGTCGACGATCTGGACGATCTGGTTGCGGCTGTCGACGACGCGCGCCGCGGCGTTGGGCCGGTAGCACTCCGCGGTGATCCGCTCGTTCCAGTCGTGGTACGGCCGCGCGCTGGGCTGCGGCTCGATCGCCTCGAGCCACGGGTTCTCGCGCGGCGGCTGGTAGAAGTGGCCGTGGATGCACACCCACCTGTCGTTCACGACCGCGCCTCCTGGACGAACACCACGATGCCGAGCGGCGGCGCGGTGACCCGGAGCGAGTGATCGAGGCCGTGCGCGGCGATGGCGTCGGCGTCGACGCCGCCGCGGTTGCCCAGGCCGCTGCCGCCGTAGACCTCGGCGTCGGAGTTGAGGATCTCGCGCCAGCAGCCGCCGGCCGGCGCGCCGACGCGATAGCCCTCGTGCGGCACCGGCGTGAAGTTGACGACGACCAGCACGACCGGATCGCCGGGGCCGCCGCGCCGCGCGTAGGCGATCACGCTGTTATCCTGGTCGTCGGCGGCGATCCACTGGAAGCCGGAGGCCTCGCAGTCGCCGACGTGGAGCGCGGGGTAGCGGCGATACGCGGCGTTGAGGTCGCCGAGCCAGCGCGCGATGCCGGCGTGCGCCGGGTGCAGGCCGATCGGCCAGTCGAGCTCGCCGTCGTGGTTCCACTCGCGCCACACGCCGAGCTCGCCGCCCATGAACAGGAGCTTCTTGCCCGGCAGGGTCCACTGGTAGCCGTAGAGCAGGCGCAGGTTGGCGTAGCGCTGCCACGGATCGCCCGGCAGCTTGTTGATCAGCGCGCCCTTGCCGTGCACGACCTCGTCGTGCGACAGCGGCAGCACGAAGTTCTCGGTGAACGCGTAGACCGAGCGAAACGTCAGCTCGCCGTGGTGGTGGCTGCGGTGGATCGGATCGCGCGCGAAGTAGCCGAGCGTGTCGTGCATCCAGCCGAGGTCCCACTTGTAGCCAAAGCCCAGGCCGCCGTGCTCGGGCGGCCGCGACACGCCGGGCCACGACGTCGACTCCTCGGCGATGGTCTGCACGCCGGGGAACGCGCCGTACACCGCGCGGTTGAGCTCCTGGAGAAAGCCGATCGCCTCGCGGTCGTGGTTGGAGCCGTCCTCGCCCGGCACCCATTCGCCGGCCTTACGCGAGTAGTCGCGGTACAGCATCGAGGCCACGCCGTCGACCCGCAGCGCGTCGACGTGGAAGCGGTCGAGCCAGACCATCGCCGACGAGATCAGGAACGCCTGGACCTCGTGGCGCGCGTAATTGAAGATGTTGCTGGTCCAGTCGGGGTGGAAGCCGCGCCGCGGATCGGCGTGCTCGAACAGGTGGGTGCCGTCGAACTTGTCGAGGCCGTGCGCGTCGGTCGGGAAGTGGGCCGGGACCCAGTCGAAGATCACCCCGATGCCCTGCTGGTGCAGGCCGTCGATCATCGCCATCAGGTCGTCGGGCGCGCCGTAGCGCGTGGTTGGCGCGAAGTAGCCGGTGACCTGGTAACCCCACGAGCCATAGAACGGATGCTCCATCACCGGCATCAGCTCGACGTGGGTGAAGCCCAGGGCCGCGACGTGGGCGCCGAGCTCGACGCCGAGCTGCCGGTAGCCGAGCGCTTGACCGTCGGCGCGGCGCCACGAGCCGGGGTGGAGCTCATAGATGCTGATCGGCGCGGTCCGCGCCATGCGCTCGCCGCGGCTCGCCATCCACGCGGCGTCGCCCCAGGTGTGGTCCGGCTGCCAGATGATCGACGCGGTCGCCGGCGGGTGCTCGGCGCGCGCCGCGAACGGATCGGCCTTCTCGCGAGTGACGTCGTCGGGGCCGACGATCGCGAGCTTGTAGCGCGCGCCGTGGCCGACGTTCGGCACGACGCCCTCCCAGATGCCCGAGCTGTCGCGCACGGCGAGGCGATCGGCGCCGGCGCTCCAGTAGTTCCAGTCGCCGATCACGCTGACCGCCCGCGCGTTGGGCGCCCAGACGGCGAAGTAGGTGCCACCTTCGACGACATGCGCACCGAGCTTCTCGTACAGCCGGTAGTGCGTGCCCTGGTTGAACAAATAGAGATCTTCGGCGGTCAACAACGACTTCACGCCGGCCGAGCATACCTCGGGGGCCGCGCGGTATGGTGCGTGCCGCCAGTGTCGTCCCCCGAGCCGCGCGATGCCCGTGCGCACGAGCGCGCCCTCGCCCTGCTCGCGGTGTGCGGGCTGTGCTGGAGCACCGCGGGCGTGCTGTTCAAGCTCGTGTCGTGGAACAGCGGCGCGATCTGGTCGGTGCGCAGCGCGGTCTGCACGCTCGTGCTCGTCGCGGTGCGGCCGCGCCTGCTCCGGCTCCGCAGGATCTCGCGGACCGAGTGGCTCGCGGCGCTGTCGCTGGCGTCGACCACCGGCCTGTTCATCCTGTCCAACAAGCTGACGACCGCCGCCAACGCGATCCTGATCCAGTACTCGGCGCCAATCTGGGTCGCGGTGTTCGGCACCTGGCTGCTCGGCGAGCGCGCGACCCGCCTCGACTGGCTGACGATCGTCGCCATGCTCGGCGGCATCACCCTGTTCTTCTTCGAGCAGCTGACGTTCGACCACGTCGCCGGCAACCTGTGCGCGGTCGCCGCCGGCATCTCCTACGCCCTGTCCGCCATGGGCTTCCGCAAGGTCGCCCTCGCCTCCGGCGGCGCCCCGGCCGACCCGCTGCGCCCGCTGTTCCTCGGCAGCCTGCTCGGCGCCGTGCTCGGCGCGCCCTGGATCCTGACCGGCCCGTCCCCCGACCTGACCGGCTGGGCCGCGCTCCTCGCCCTCGGCGTCGTCCAGCAGGCCGTCGCCTATCTCTGCTACGCGCGCGCCATCCGCCACGCCACCGCCCTCGAGGCCCTGCTGATCCCGGTGATCGAGCCCGTC
>DASWOO010000915.1:0-8598 GCA_036404335.1 Kofleriaceae bacterium | reverse complement strand
CGGCTACATCGTGCTGTTCGGCCTGGGCTCGAGCGCCGGGATGGCGCTCGCGTCCGGCCTGGCCGGCGCATCGCTGCACCGGATCGCACGCGCGCCCGGGCGGCGCCGCTTGCTTGCGGTCGCCGCCGGGCTGATCTCGATCGCGCTGGGCATCGCGTGGGCGGTGCCGCAGCTCGCGGTGTTCGGCTAGAACTCGTAGCCGATCGACGCGCCGGCTTCCCAGGTGTGCATCGTGGCGAAGTCATCGCTGGTCGGGTTCAGCGTGGCGTTCTTCAGCACGAGGTTCTGGTCGGTGGTGGTGCGGAACGTGCCGCGGATATCGGCGACCAGGCCGTTCGAGCGGTAGGCCACGCCGAGGCCGGCGGGGAACTCGAGCAGGTTATCGTGGTCGTTCATGCCCGAGTCCGCCAGCGTCGGCTGGGCCTTGACCACGTCGTAGCGCTGCCAGCCCACGCCGCCGAAGATGTACGGCGTCACCGGGGCGTGCGGCAGGATGTTCCAGCGCACGTCGGCCTCCGCCGTGCTGCCGATCAGCGTGCCCTTGCGAGCGGCCGGCAGGCCATTGATGTTGGTCGCGGTGCCGATGTAGCCGAGCTCGAGCGCGAGCGGCAGGTGCGAGCCTATCGCCACGCGCAGGTCCCACAGGCCGCCGACGTTCGACGTCGAGTTGCGCATCGTCTTGTCGGTGAAGCCGGAGACACCGCCGCCGAGCAGCGCGCTGACGCCGATCCCGGACGGCATCTTCTTCTCGCTCCATGCGTAGACGTCGGTCTCGCCGCCGTCGGTGGTGATGATGGCCGCGCCGGTCGGCGTGGCGACCGCGGTGGTGGCCGGAGCGTCGACCGGGGCAGGAGGCAGCGCAGCGTTCGGATCCGTGCTGGTCGTGACCGTGGTGGTCGCCGCGGGCATCGTCGCCGGCGACACCGTGCCTGTCGCCGGGGCGACAGGCGTCGGGCTCACGGTCGTCGTGGTGGTGGACTGGGCGAACGCCGACGGGGCGATGGCGAGGACGGCCGAGCTCAGCAGGATCTTGTTAAGCGAACGCATGGTAGCTCCTTTATTCTTCACGATTGACCATGGAGCATCACGTGTGCCACGCGCGGCAAAACCGCTGACGGACGTGGCGCAAGCGATCGTCGCTGCCCGCACGGCCAGGTTCGACGGCAAAACAGCGCGCTGATGACACGTCGCACGCCTGCGCGCGGCGCGATCGTGCTCACCCGACGCAGCGCGAGGCGAGCCTCGCCCATGCGTCAGGCAACCCGCCGGACCGCCGCGCGCTCATCCGCACGCGCACGACACGTCGATCGAGCGCTCGCGCAGCGTCAGATCTTCAACGCGCGACGCGGCAACGCTGTTCTCACGCCGGTGCCGAGGCCTATCCCTCATCGCTATCCCGTCGCCCCTCGCACGCAGGCCTTCGCCCTCGCTGTACGCCGTTCCGACACGGTCGACTCGCTGTACACCCCCCACACCGTCGGCTTCGCTGTACACCCCGACGGTCTGCTTCGCGGTACCGCCCCCGACACCGTCGCTACTTCTTACAGAGCGCGCTGGTCAGGCAGTCGTTCGAGATGTTGACCGGCTTCAGCCGCTCCTGTCGCAGCCGGTCGTGCTCGCGCCGGTCGGCGGCCTGCCGCGCCTCGAACGCCTTGCGCTGATCGTCGCGCTGCCGCTCCTGCTCGGCCCGCTGCCGGCTCGCCGCCTGCGCGCCCTCGATCCGCTGGATCGCCGCGCCCAGCCGGGCCTCGAGCGTCTGGTTATCCTGCGCCAACCGTTCGGCCTGGTGCCGCGCGGTCTCGGCGTCCTGCCGGGCGTTCGCCCGCGCATCCAGCGCGGCCCGCTGCGCCGCCTGCGCCTCATCGATCTCGTGCCCGGCCCGGGCCGCGACCCAGCCCAGGGTCATCGCCGCCACGAGCGCCACGCCGGTCACCGCGATCATCCAGCGCGGCCGCTGGCGCCGCGCCGCCTCGCGCTCGATCGCCAGCTCCGCCTCCATCCGCCGCGCCTCGAGCTCCGCCTGGTGCCGCGCCCGCTCGGCGGCCTCGACCGCCTCGATCTCCAGCCGCGCCCGCCGCTCCGCCTCCTCACGCCCCCGCTCGGCCGCCAGCCGCGCCTCGAGCTCCGTCCGCTGCCGATCGATCGCCGCCTCTCGCCCGGCCCGCTCCGCCCGCTCCTGCGCCCACTTCTGGGCCTCGAACGCCGCCCGGATCGCCGCCTGCGCCTCGGCCTGCCGCGCCTGCTCGATCGCCCTCAGCTCGCCCAGCGACGTCACCACCGAACCTTCTGCGCGCTCTGCCATGCCTCGATCGACACGGCCCCGCGCTCACCGTTGCAGGCGATCTACGGCCGGGGGCGCAGGGGGCCGGGGGCGTCGCAGAGGGGGCAGGTCTGGGTGACGGTGGCGGCGTCGCAGGAGGCGCAGCCGAAGGCGACGAGGTGGTAGCCGGGGTCGCCGAAGTCGGCGAGCGGGGTGGGGGTGGTGCCTGCCGCGCCGCCGCCGCCGCCGGCGTGTGACCGGGTGGTCGACGGCAGGAGGGCGAGGGCGATCAGCTCGGTCTCCTTGCAGGCCGGGCAGCGCTTGGGCAGGGCGAGGCGGGACGGGTCGGCGAGCGCCGGGGCGAGGCCGCCGGGGGCGTGGCAGCGCGGGCAGTCGGGGTGCTCGAACACGACATGCTGGCAGGCGGCGCAGCTGATGCGGTAGGTGCCGTCGACGAACTTCTCGCCGTCGTGGGCCCAGCGGCCCTCGTTGTTGGGCTCGGCGAGCATGACGTCGAGCTTGCGGTCGAGGAAGCTGCGGATGTCGAACGCGGTGCCGCCGCACGCCGGGCAGCCGGCGCGGACGATGGATTCGAAGCGAGGCTCGTCGAGCTGACCCATGGCCCGCGTTGATAGCGCGATTTGCCGGGCTATGCGGGCTCGCCGGCGGCCTCGATCGTCGCCAGCTCGTGCGGCTCGAGCCGGAGCTCGACCGCGAGGTCCTCGCGCATGTGGGCCGGGCTGCTCGTGCCGGTCAGCGGCAGCATGCCGAGCTGGCCGGCGAAGCCGAAGATCAGCTGGGTCGGCGTCGCGCGGTGGTGGGCGGCGATCGCCCGGATCGTCGACGCGGCTAGCACGTCGCGGTTCGCCGTCAGCAGCGAGAACGCCTGGTACACGATGCCGTGCTCGGCGCACACCGCGCGGACCTCGCGATCCCAGCCGCGCGACGCGTAGCACCTGTTCTGGACGAACGCCGGCGGCACCCGCGAGATGTCGATCACCTCGCGCAGCTGCGCCGCGGTCACGTTGCTGACCCCGGCCAGCGCCACCTGATCGCGATCGGCGAGCTGCTGGATCGCCGCCCACGCCTCGCGGTCGGCCGGCGCCAGGCCGTCGCGCTGCGAGGGCCCGTGCAGCAGGTAGCCGTCGAGCTGATCGACGCCGAGGTGCTCGAGCGAGCTGGCGAACGATTGCGCGACCTGCTCGGTGATGGTCGCGCCCGGATCGTAGGGCAGGCGATCATCCTGGCCGTCGATGTGGGTAAACTTGCTCTGCACGAACACCGCGTCGCGCGCCACGCCGCCGGCGATCGCGCGCTGCAGGCCGCGGCCGGCGCCGGCCTCGTCGTAGTGCTTGCGCTGGTTCGCGGTGTCGACGCCGCGGAACCCGGTCTGGAGCGCGCCGAACACCAGCGACTCGGTCGCGTCCTCTTTCCAGGCGGTGCCGTACAGCATCCCCGGAATCCTGACTCCACGCAGCGTGCGATCAGCGAGCATCGCTCGAGTCTACGCCTGCTTCTGACCGGCGCCTCGGGTAGCGCCCCGAGCACGCCCTCTACGCATCCGCGAACCGGACGAATCGTCCGAACATCGCCGATCCGAGCACCCAGGACCCAGCGCTGACCGGGCGGCTGGAGCGCGTCGAGGCCGATCTGGCCGTCGCGCTCGGCGCGCTGCGTCCAGCGTCCGTCGCCGTCTCGCTGCTGTTCCTGGGGTTCGGCATCTACAATGCGGTGCGCCTGCCGCCCGACGGCCGGCTGCCGGTCGTCGCCTACGACGGCGTGCTGGTCGCCCTGGGCCTCGTGCTGTTCACCGTGTGTCGCCGGCTGCAGCTGTCGTCGGCCGGGTTCCACGCGCTCGGGGCGACGCTCGCGCTGGCGATCCTGGGCAACATCGCGCTGGTCACGATCCTCGACCCCTCGCGGCCGTTCACCTACTACGTCGCGGTGCTGCTGGTCGGGTCGGCGGGCACGATGCTGTCGTGGCGCTGGTCGCTGGTCACCGCGGGCGTCGAGGTCGCCGGCTGGGCGATCACCGCGCCGTTCGTGATCCCGCGCGATCGCCTGGCCGAGAACACGATGATGATCGCGACCATCCTGGTGGTCGCGTTCGTGGTCCAGGTCGCGCGCGCCCGGGCCCGCGCCCGGATCTTCGATCTGCGCGGCGAGGACGCCCGGCGCGAGCTGGCGCTGCAGCGCGCGCTCGCCGAGGCGGACGAGGCCCGCCGCGAGCTTGATCGCAAGGTCGAGGAGCGGACCTGCGCGCTGCGCAACGAGCTGACCGAGCGCGAGCGGCTCGAGGCCCAGCTGCGCCACGCCCAGAAGATGGAGGCGGTCGGCCGGCTCGCCGGCGGCATCGCCCACGACTTCAACAACCTGCTGACCGTGATCCGGCTGAGCCTGATGACGCTCGACGAGCCCGGCACCGCCCCGGCCGAGCTCGCCGATGCGCTGCGCGATGCCAGCGACGCCACCGATCGCGCGGCCGCGCTGACCCACGACCTGCTCGCGTTCGCCCGCAAGCAGACGCTCGAGCGCACCAGCGTCGCGGCCGGCGATCTGCTCGGCGGCGTCGAGCGCATGGTGCGGCGGGTCGCCGAGGCCGGGGTCAAGCTCGAGGTCGCGATCGCGGCCGACGCCGGCGAGATCATCGCCGATCGCCACCAGATCGAGCAGGTGCTGCTCAACCTCGCGATCAACGCGTGCGACGCGATGAGCAACCGCGGCACGCTGACGCTCACCGCCGAGGCGACCGAGCTGACCGGCGCGACCGCGGAGCAGCACCGGCTGCGGCCCGGCCACTACGTGCGGTTCGCGGTGCGCGACACCGGCACCGGCATGGACGAGGCGACCAAGCGCGCGGCGTTTGAGCCGTTCTTCACCACCAAGGAGGTCGGCCGCGGCACGGGCCTTGGCCTCGCGGTCGCGCACGGCATCGTCACCCAGCACGCCGGGCAGATCGAGATCGACAGCGCGCCCGGCGCCGGCTCGACGTTCACCGTCTATCTACCGCGGGCGCGCGGCGGCTCGCACAGCGGCGTGATCCCGATGGTCAAGCCGCCGCTCAGCGCGGCCCACGAGACCGTGCTGGTCGTCGAGGACGAGCCCGCCGTGCGCCGCGCCGTGCAGCGCAACCTCGAGCGGCTCGGCTACCGCGTGATCTCGGCCGAGGACGGCGAGGACGCGCTGCGCATTGCCGAAGGCCTCGACGGGATCGACCTGCTGCTGTCCGACGTCGTGATGCCGAACCTCGACGGCCCCGAGCTCGCGATCCGGCTGCGCGCGCGCTGGCACGATCTGCCGGTGCTGTTCGTCACCGGCTACAGCGCCGATCGCCTGGCGCCGACCGGCGCGGTCGGCCCGCACGATCGGGTGCTCGAGAAGCCATACCAGCTCGAGGAGCTGGCGCGCACGATCCGCGGCATGCTCGCGGCGCGGGCGCGCCGGGCGACGGCCTAGCCTCGGATCACGACGCGACCCGCGCGGCCACCTGGGGCGCCGGATCGGGATCCGGGCCCGGCCGGGGCTGGGGCAGGGGGTCGCGGAGCGGCGGCGGCATCGGGTCACCGGGCTCGTGGAGCGGATTGGTGGGGTCGTTGGGGTCCAGCATGATCTCCAGCGCGGGGTCGGTGGCGAACAGGTCGACCGTCGGGTTGACCGCGGTCATCCGCATCGTGTTGCCGAACATCGGTCCGGGATCGAGCGCGGCGAGGTCGACGTCCTGCGGCGCGAGCGGCAGGCGCAGCTCGAAGGTCGAGCCCTTGCCCTGGCCATCGCTCGACACGCGGATCGTGCCGTCGTGCAGCTCGAGCAGGCGCTTGACCAGCGGCAGGCCGAGGCTGAGCGTGTTCGACCGGTTGTCGCCGGTGAACACATCGAACAGCTTCGGCAGCATCTCGGCGGCGATGCCGCGGCCGCGATCGGTGACCGCGACGAGGACCTCGCCGGCGGTGACGTGCGACGCGACGACCAGCTCGCCGCAGTCGGCCGCCGAGCGCGCCGCGTGATCGATCAGCGTGGTCATCGCTTGCAGCAGGCGCACGGCGTCGCCGTTGATCATCGCCGGCTGCGCCAGGTCGGGGTCGAACCGCACGGTCAGCTTGTGGGTATCGAGGATCGGCCGGCAGTCGTTGACCGCTTGGCGCAGGATGTCGTGCAGGTTGATCGTCGTGGGCGCGAGCGCGAGCTGGCCGGCGGCGACCTGGGCGATGTCGATCAGGATCTTGACCAGCCGCGTGACGTGGACGAGGCGATGCTCGACCAGCGAGTAGATCCGCTCGCCGCGGTCGGCGTGCGGGTGATCGCGCAGCAGGTCGAAGGCCATCTGCAGGGTCTGCAGCGGGTTGAGCAGCTCGTTGCCGATGATGCCGGCGAGCTCGTGCTGGCGACGCTCGCCGTCGGCGAGCTGGTTGACCTTGGTCTCGAGCAGGGTCGACTCGAACCGCTTGCGCTGCTCGACCAGCTCGAGCTCGTGGAGCTGGCGCTGCGAGGTGCGCAGCTTGCCGGCGTGGTTGCGCAGCGCGCGGGTCCGCTCCTGCAGCTTGAGGAACACGCGGGCCTTGGCGCGCAGGACCTCGGGCCGCACTGGCTTGATCAGGAAGTCGAAGCCGCCGACCTCGTAGGCCTCGTCGACCGCCTCGTCGTGCCACGACATGCCGGTGACGAAGATGATCGGCGTGCCGCGGCTGCGCTCGCGCGACCGGATCAGCCGCGCGGTCTCGATGCCGGTGATGCCGGGCATCGCGACGTCGAGCAGGATCAGCGCGAAGTCCTGCTGGAGGAGCTTCTGCAGCGCCTCCTCACCCGACGACGCGAAGACCAGCTTGCGGCCGAGCGGCTCGAGCGCGGCCTCGACGGCGATCAGGTTCGCCGGGTGGTCATCGACGACCAGGATGTCGTCGCCGATGCCGATGTCGAACATGTCGTCGATCGACTCTGGCTCGTGGTCGGGTAGCTCGGACAACTCGAGCTCGGGGATCTCGACCGGTTCGGAGCCGCGCGCGAAGCGTTCGGGTGGCAACGGCGCGCGACGCTCGCGCGCACGGTCAGACCGGGATCCGAGGACGGACTCCGACTTAGGCGATGTAGAGCGAGGTTCACGCACGGCGACCAGCGTTCCAGTAGCAATGCGTGTGCTCGGTTCGGCTTGCCCTCAAGCCCCGTTACGCGTGACCTCCGCGGGATCGTTGTGACGTGGGGGCGCATCGCCGGTGGGCGCGTAGCGCGATGGTCACGTCTGGCAATGTTTGGCAGGAGGTCAGGCAGGCGTGCGGCAACGCTCGTAGCAGCGATTGACCCGTGGTGATGACCGGCGCTCGCTGTGCGCCTGACCGATCGGCCTCGGCGGATCCGAGCGCCGTGCGCTCAGTTCCTGCGCGAACGGCCCCCGCCGACGTCAACGGCGGCGGCACGGCGGTCGCATCTCGCTCATGGAGGCATGCTGCGATGAAAGATCAGGGAGTCAGGCCGGAGGTCCAGGCCCGCGACCCGGAGGTCGAGCGGTTGGTCGCCGACCTTCGCCACGAGATCGCGTTGCGCGACCAGTTCATCAGCGTCATCGCGCACGAGCTCCGGAACCCGATCTCGCCCGCCTACATGCAGCTCGAGCACATCAAGGAGACGATCCATCACGCCTCCGGGCCCGTCGCGAGCGACTGGCTGATGCAGCAGCTCGGCGCGGTGACCGCGCGCTTCGACCGCTTTCTCGGAACCTTGAACCGCCTCCTCGACGCCTCGCAGGTCAGCGAGGGCCACCTGGACCTGGCCCCCGAGCACTGCGACCTCGTCGCCGTGACCCGGACGGTGCTCGCCGCCGCCGGCCGCGGGCTGGCGAGCTCGCGCTGCCAGGTCGAGCTCGACGCTCCCGACGTGCCGGTGATCGGCTGGTGGGATCCGATGCGGCTCGAGCAGATCCTCGGGAACTTGCTGTCCAACGCGAGCCGCTACGGCGCGGGCGGACCGATCTCGATCCGGATCACCGCGACCGCCGCGACCGCCCAGATCCGAGTCAGCGATCACGGCATCGGGATCGCGGCGGCCGACCTGCCGCACATCTTCGAGCGCTTTGCGCGGGCGCGAAACGTTGGCCGCAGCGCGGGGTTCGGCATCGGCCTGTGGGTCGTCGCCGAGGTGTGCCGGGCGTTCGGCGGCACCATCGCGGCCGACAGCGTGGTCGGCGAAGGCGCGACGTTCACGGTCACCTTGCCCAGGATGAGTTGATTCATGCCCGCACAGTCCCGACGGATCACCTCCGGCGTCCCCGGCCTCGACGCCATCCTCGAGGGCGGCTTGCTCGGAGGTGGCGTCTACATGCTGGTCGGGCCGCCGGGCGCCGGCAAGAC
>DASWOO010000914.1:0-1693 GCA_036404335.1 Kofleriaceae bacterium | reverse complement strand
CGCAGGAGGACCTCGAGCGCGCGGTCGAGCGGGTCGGCGCCGGCTGGCACGGCATCGCGCGGCTCGTCGCGCTCGGCTCGAAGCCCGCGGCGCCGGCCGAGCTCAGCCGGCGCAGCTTCCTGCAGCTCGCCGGCGGCGGCGCGGCGGCGGTCGGGCTCGCGGCGTGCTCGTCGCGGCCGTCGCGCGAGATCTTGCCGTACGCCAACCAGCCGCCCGAGCTGACCCCGGGCGTGCCGCAGCACTACGCCACCGCGCTGGTCGAGGACGGCTTCGCGACCGGCGTGCTGGTCGCCGCGAGCGAGGGCCGGCCGACGAAGATCGAGGGCAACCCCGATCACCCGGCGAGCCTGGGCGGCACGCGGGCGATCGAGCAGGCCGCGGTGCTGCAGCTGTTCGACCCCGAGCGGGCGCGGGCGATCACCGACCACGGCGCGCCGGCGGCGTGGACCGCGATCGAGGCGATCCTCGACGACGCGGCCGCCGCGCGCGGCGAGGGCCTGCACCTGGTGCTCGAGCCGACGACGTCGCCGATGGTGATCGAGCTGCTCGGCCGCGTCCGCGCCGCGCTGCCGGCGGCCAAGGTCGCGTTCTGGTCGCCGTTCTCGCCGCGGGCCTCGCTCGACGGCAACCGCCTGGCGTTCGGCGAGCCGCTGCAGACCCAGTGCGACCTGCGCGCCGCCAACGTCGTCGTCGCGCTCGACGCCGACCTGGCCGCGACCCACCCGATGGCGCCGGCGTACGCCCGCCAGCTCGCCGACGGCCGGCGCGTGGTCACGGCGCGCTCGGCGATGAGCCGGCTGTACGTCGCCGAGCCGGGCTACACGGCGACCGGGGTGATCGCCGATCACCGCCTCGCGGTGCGCGGCTCGCAGATCGAGCGGGTCGCGCGCGAGCTGTTCGCCGCCGTGCTCGGCCAGTCGGCGATGCGCGGCGCGGCCACCGAGCTGCCGAGCGCGGCGCGGGCGCGGCTGGCGAGCGCCCCGGCGGCGGCGGAGCGCGCGCCGTGGATCGCGGCGGCGGCGGCGGACCTCGCGGCGGCGGCGGGCCACTCGATCGTCGTCGCCGGCGAGCGCCAGCCGCCCGTCGTCCACGCGATCGCCGCGGCGCTCAACGCCGTGCTCGGCAACCGCGCGGTCAGCTACACCGATCCGGTCGTGTTCGAGGCCGGCCAGCCGAGCCACGACCTCGCCGCGGTCGCCCGCGCGATCGACGGCGGCCAGGTCAAGACCCTGCTCGTGTGCGGCGGCAACCCGGCGTACACCGCGCCGGCCGGCCTCGCCCTGGCACGGGCGCTGCGCAAGGTCGAGCGCAGCGTCTACCTCGGCCTGTACGCCAACGAGACCGCGCGCGCGTGTCGGTTCGCGGTGCCCACGCTGCACGAGCTCGAGCAGTGGGGCGCGGCGCGCGGCTTCGACGGCACGCTGACCCCGATCCAGCCGCTGATCGAGCCGCTGTTCGCCGGCCGCACCGTCACGGACGTGCTGCACCGCCTGCTCGGCGATCCGGCCCGCCCGGCGCGCGACCGGTTCGTCGACGCGTGGCACCGGCTGGTGCCCGACGCGCCGCTCGAGCTGGCGCTGCGCCGCGGCTGCGTCGCCGGCTCGGCCGCCCCGGCCCGCGCGGTCGAGGTCGCGTGGGGCGCGTTGGCGCCGGTGATCGCCGCCGCCGGCAGCCGCGAGCCCGCCCGGCTCGA
>DASWOO010000913.1:0-3867 GCA_036404335.1 Kofleriaceae bacterium | reverse complement strand
CGGGCACCCCGCTGCGCGACGCGCCGATCTCGGAGTACGACGAGGCGACCGGCGCGCACTGGAAGCCGCGCTCGGGCAACCGGTTCCGCGGCGTCGTCCTGGTCCAGGACGCCTTCGCCGCGTCGCTCAACGCGCCGGCGATCGACGTGTTCGACCGGGTCGGGCCGCGGCCGATCGTCCAGCTCGCGCGGCGGATGGGGATCGCGACGCGGATCGACGAGCTGCGGCCGATGGCGCTCGGCGCATCGTGCGTCAAGCCGATCGAGCTGGCGCGGGTCTACGCCGCGATCGCGCGCGGCGGCTGGGCGGTCGCGCCGCACTTCGCGATCCGGGTGCGGCGCGATGACCGCGAGCTGTTCGACGCCACCGTCCCCGAGGACGCCTGGCTCGATCCAGCGCGGCGCTACGATCGGCTGGCGGCGACCGCCGGCCTCGACCCCGACGCGCGGGTCGGCGCGACCGGCGGCCAGCTGCTCGAGCCGCGGCTCGCCTACCAGCTCGCCGACATGATGAGCGCGGTGGTCGCGCGCGGCACCGCGAGCGCCGCAGCCTCGCTCGGCCGGCCGGCGGCGGGCAAGACCGGCACGACCAACGACAACACCGACGCGTGGTTCGTCGGCTTCACCGGCCGCGCGCTCGCGGCGGTCTGGGTCGGGTTCGACGACCCGCGCCACAAGCTCGGCGCCGAGGGCGACGGCGCGCACGCCGCGCTGCCGCTGTGGATGCGCGCGATCCGCGCCGCCGAGGGCGCGCGGCCGGTCATCGCCGTGCCGGGCCCCGCTCCCGCCGGCATGGAGCGCGTGGCGATCGACCGTGAGACAGGTCTCGTCGCCGCGCCCGGGACCGGCGGACTCCCGCTGTGGTTTCGCAGCGGAACCGCGCCGACTGAAATTTCGGGGCAACCTGGGACATCGGCCGCCGATTTCGGTCGCAGCTCCCGCGAATTCTGAGTGCTCCTCGCACGCGGCACGATGCTCACACGGTGGTATGCTCCGCTCGATGTTTGGCATGGGCGGCACCGAGATCATCGTGATCTTGATCGTCGCGCTCCTATTTCTGGGTCCCGACAAGCTGCCTGAGGCTGCCAAGCAGATCAGTAAGGGCATTCGCGACATCAAGAAGCAGTCGCGCGTACTCCAGCGGACGATCGAGGACGACGAGCACATCGGCGGCGCGATCCGGGATCTGAAGAGCGCGCTGCGCGGCGACGAAGAGCCGCTCCGGCCCCGGCCGATCAAGCCCAAGCAGATCGAGGCCATGGTCGCGACCGCCACGGCGGGGGCCCTCGCCGCGCCCGAGCACGCCGAAGAGGTTGTCGCCAGCACCCCGCACGACGCCGCCAGCGCGCAGAGCGTCGCCGAGCACGCGCCGATCGAGGCCCTCCCGCCCGAGCCCAAGGTGACGCTGTCCGCGCTCGCGGGCGAGCACGACGGCGACGCCAAGCCGAGCGACGACGACGACGCCGAGCTGGCCGCGATGATCAAGCCGGCGCCCGACACGGTCGCCCGCGTCCCCGTGATCGCCGCGCCCGCGCCGGTGGTCGCGACCGCGGCCAAGGCCGACGAGCCGGCCACGCCGACCACGCCTTCCGAGACGCCCGAGCCCAAGCATGGCTAAGCGGATCGTCGAGGTCGAAGAAGAGGTCGTGGAACCGCGCGAGGCCGAGCTCGAGGGCGGCCGGATGCCGTTCATGTCTCACCTCGGCGAGCTGCGCGACCGGGTACGCAACGCGGCGATCGCGTTCGTCCTGGCGTTCATGATCTGCTGGTTCTTCGCCGAGAACATCTTCGACTGGCTGCGCAAGCCGCTGTTCGACATCTGGAACGAGCACACCGGCCCGGGGATCCAGAAGGCGATCGAGCTGCACTGGCTGCCGCGGTCCGCGGACTGGGGCGCGCCGCACCTGATCAGCACCGGCATCACCCGGCCGTTCTGGGTGTTCATGTCGATCGCGATGTGGGCGGGGATCTTCGTCGCGTCGCCGGTGATCTTCTATCAGCTGTGGCGGTTCATCGCGCCCGGCCTCTACAAGCGCGAGCGCCGCGTGTCGGTGACGTTCGCGGTGTTCTCGATGGTGTTCTTCGTCAGCGGGGCGCTGTTCTGCTTCTACTTCGCGCTGCCCGCGCTGTTCGACTACATGCTCCAGTACAACTCCGAGGGGCTGCAGACGCTGCCCGACATCCAGGAGTACCTGGACCTGACCCGCGACTCGATGCTCGCGTTCGGCGCGATCTTCGAGATGCCGCTGCTGATCTACTTCCTGGCGATGGTAGGCCTCGTCACCCATCGCAGCCTGTGGAAGTTCAGCCGCTGGTTCATCGTGCTGTCGTTCATCATCGGCGCGGTGCTGACCCCGGGCCCCGACGTGGTGTCGCAGTTCCTGATGGCGACGCCGATGATCGTGCTCTACAACATCTCGATCTTGTTCGCCTGGCGCGTCACGCTCGCCCGCGAGCGCAAGGCCGCGGCCGAGAACCCGCCGATCGCCCGGCGCGTCGCCCGCGACGACAACGACGTCGAAGCCGACGACGAATAGCGGCTACGGCTCGGGCCAGCGGATCTTGCGGAACCACAGGTAGCCGACCAGGCTGCCGGTCGCCGCCCAGATCAGCATCGCGCCCAGGACGATCCAGCGGTACTGGTCGCGCTTGGCTGCGAGCTGGCGGTCGCGATACGCGTCGAGCGCCTGGTAGGCCTCCGGCGTGTCCGCCGCCGTCTGCGTCGCGATCACCTGCTGGTCGATCGGCCCGAGCAGCGCCCGCTCGCGCGACGAGGTGAACAGGTCGGCCGGCAGGAAGCCGATCATGATCGCCAGCGCGACCCCGGTCGCCGTCCGCACCTGCGGCCGCGCCATCAGCCGCCTCGGATCCGCCAGCCACGAGTTGGTCGACTCCGGGATCCGCGACATGGTCAGCTCGCCGCCGTCGGCGAGCAGCGGCGGCAGCGCCATCGCCTGCGCCCGCATCGCCATGATCGCCTTCGACGCCGCCGCGACATCGGCGTCGAGCCCCGCCTCGCCCGGCGCCGGGCTCGCACCCAGCCGGCCCGGCTTCGTCATCGCGCGGCCGACCGCCGGCGCCGTCGCCGCACGGCCCACCGCCGGCGCCGTCGCCGCACGGCCCACCGCCGGCGCCTCGAGCGCGAGCTCGACCGGCGCCTCGTCCGCGAGCTCGAGCGGCGGCGCGAACAGATCGGTCGGCAACCGACGCACCGCCGTCCTCGCCGGCGCCCGCGGCTCGGCGACAGACGTCGTCGTCCGCGACGCCGGCGGCTCGTCATCCAGCATCGACAGCGATAACTCGCCGCCCGCCAGCGCGCCGAGCGCCTGCGGCGGCTCGCCGGACCCCATGCCCATCTCGAGCAGCGACGACCGCGTCACCCGCCGGCCCACCGCCGGCTCGAGCAGCGACGGCCGCGTCGCCCGCCCGCTCATCGCCGGCTGCGCCGGCAGCGCCGAGCGCGTCGGCTTGCGCCCGACGACCGGCGGCGGCTCGCTCGGCTCGATCCGGACCCGCGCGCCCATCGCGCTCAGCTCGCCGGCGAACCGTTCGGCGGTCGCGCGATCGACGTTCGTGCGCACGCAAAACGCGCCGGCGGTCAGCCGCGCGTGCGCCTCCGCGGCCGGCACGCCGTACTGCGACGCCATGGCCTGCGCGACGGTCCATGCCGCGCCGGGTGCGCTCCCCGTCACTCCGTCGACATACACATGGAACACCATCTCCACTCTGGCATATCGACCGAAATTCCGGATGCGTGTTCTCGCAAGAGACCGGTTGCCGTCACCCGGTCCACCCCCTACGCTAAAATCATGGCTCTCGGAAAAACCCGTCCGAAGATCTCATGGTCGAGCCGTCGCATCCGCCTTGG
>DASWOO010000912.1:0-2348 GCA_036404335.1 Kofleriaceae bacterium | reverse complement strand
GTTCCCGGCGCAGAACCAGAAGGAAGGCAACCGCAACAACAACAGCTTCCTCTACAGCCCGGCCGACGTGTCCGCCGGCGCGCCCTACGGCACCGACGGCGCGTTCTATTATATGCGCGTCGAGTACCGGTTCTAGATCGTTAGTACGCCGGCGGCAGCCAGGGCTGCCCGGTCTCGCAGTCGATATGCGCGAGCCGGACCCCGGTCGCCGCGATCCGGATCGCGCCGAACACGATCGGCAGCTGGAACCGGCGCGGGCCGATCGAGCCGGGGTTGAACACCGTCAGGTCGCGATCGCGGCCGATGAACGGCACGTGGGAGTGGCCGCAGACCACGAGCGAGGCCTGCTCGGCCTTGGCGGCGCGCGCGACCTCGGCGCGGAGCCGCGGCCCGGCGACGGCGATGTGGGTCATGAAGATCCGCAGCCGGCGCGTGGCCTGGGCGTCGACCACATCGAGGGTCAGCACGTCGGGAAACTCGACATGGCCGTCGATGTTGCCGCGCACGGTGTAGGTCGGCGCGAGCTCGGCGAGCCGATCGATCACCCCGGGATCGCCGATGTCGCCCGCGTGGAGGATCGCGTCGGGTGCGAGCGCGGCGAGCCGCGCGCGGGTCGCCGCGTGCGGTTGCGAGTGCGTATCTGCGACCACCGCGAGCGTGAGTGTGTCGTCGGCGCGCAGCGCGAGCGAGGCAGATTGCTTCACGAGCCGAGGCGCTCGCGTCGACCGAGACAGCATGCCTCGCGTGTACCCCATCGTCGGTCTCACGTCGACCGGATCCGGATCGTGCACGGAGTTTGCTCGGGACTCTGCGTATGCCCCGCAAACAGCGCTTCAAGCCGTCACGCAAACCGAAACCGGTCGCACAGAACGAAGAGCCGATGATCGAGCGCGCGCCCAGCAGCGCGCAGGCTCAGAACGACAGCATCGGCTCGCGGACCTCGGCGTCGTCGAACGACAACCGCTCGGCCGGCGAGCCCGATCCCACGCAGCAATCGCGCTGAGCGATCGCGCACGCCGTGCGGCTCGCCGCCGCGCAGGCGGCGCTCCGGCGTAAGGCCAGCGTCAAGTGGCGTTATGCTGCTCGCGATGGCCAAGGTCCTCATGCCGCTGCCCGACCGCGACTTCGACACGACCGAGGTCGCGGTGCCGTGGAAGCTCCTCCGGGAGGCCGGACACGACGTCGTGTTCGCCACCGAGGCCGGCGCGACGCCGGCGTGCGACCCGCTGCTGCTCACCGGCGTGGTGTTCGGCAAGCTGGGCGCGGCGCCCGAGGCCATCGCGTGCTATCGCGAGCTCGAGCGCGCGCCCGAGTTCGTTTCGCCGATCCGGTGGAGCGAGTGCCGCGCCCAGGACTTCGCCGCGCTCGTGCTCGCCGGTGGCCACGCGCCCGGCATGCGCCAGTACCTCGGCAGCGAGGTGGTGCAGCAGCTGACCGCGGCCTGCTTCGCCCTGGACCTGCCGGTCGCGGCGATCTGCCACGGCGTGCTCGTGGCCGCGCGCACCCGGCGGCCAGATGGCCACTCGGTGCTGCACGGCCGCACGACCACGTGCTTGCCGAAGTACATGGAGCGCGCGGCGTTCCTCGCCACGTGCTGGCGGCGCGGCCGGTACTACCGGACGTACCCCGGGTACGTCGAGGACGAGGTCACGGCCGCGCTGGCGGCGGCGAGCGACTTTCAGCGCGGGCCGCGCGAGCTGTCCAAGCGCGGGACGCGCGACGATGACGGCCCGGCGTTCGTCGTCGAGGATGGCCGCTACATCTCGGCGCGCTGGCCGGGCGATGCGTACCTGTTCGCGCGCAAGCTGATCGACCGGCTGCCGGCCTGAACCCCAGACAGCCGGCAAAATGCCCCGCGTGGCCGCGGGCGCGGCCTGTTAACCTCGCCACCGCGCGATGGGTTTCATGTCCGTGCAGCGGTGGCTGTTGATCGCGAGCCTGGTCGTGGTCGCGGCGGTGGGCCTCGTGCCCGACAGCCCCGCGGGCCGCGCCCTGCCCGACTATCGCTACTTTCGCGCGCTGAACATCGATCTGGTCGGCCGGCCGCCCAGCCGCGACGAGCTGACCGCGTTCGAGCAGCCCGGCTTCGACCTCGACGCGTGGATCGCCTCGCACCTCGGCGGCGCCGGCTACGCCGAGCGGCTGCGCCGGATCTACATGGACCTGTTGCGCCTCGAGGTCGGGCCGAGCTTCGTGTTCGTGCCCAACGCGATCGAGCTGCGCCGCCAGGAGGTCCAGGGGCCCGACGGGCCGCTCTATGTGTACTTCCGGCGCGGCCAGCGCCGGGTCGACCTCGCGACCGACGGCGAGCTGTGCCTGTCGGCCGACGACACCGGCCAGCAGTTCCC
>DASWOO010000911.1:0-4455 GCA_036404335.1 Kofleriaceae bacterium | reverse complement strand
CCCGGGCACGATGGACGTCGGCGCCTCGGCCAACGACTACGACATCTTCGTCCTCGACGAGGACCTCCGGAACGTCGAGATCGCCAGCACCGACGTCCAGGACGGCGATGACGACCCGTTCGAGTTCGTCGGCTTCCTGCTTCCGGCCGGCTTCCGCGTCGTGATCGCGGCGAACCCGGGCGCCCAGACCCGCGCGCTGCGCACGGTCCTGTTCGGCGGCGAGCTCGGCATCAGCACCGCCAGCTCGGCGTACGGCCACAACTCGGCGACCGACGCGTACGCCGTCGCCGCCGTCGACGCGGCCGAGGCGGGCGGTGGTGAGTTCACCGCCGGCCCGACCACCCCGGTCGAGCTCTACAGCTCGGACGGCCCGCGGCGGATCTTCTACGACCGCGACGGTCACCCGATCAACCCGGCGAACCCGGGCGCGACCTTCGCCAGCCACGGCGGCGTCAACCGCGCCAAGCCGGACATCGCGGCCGCCGACGGCGTGTCGACGACCCTGCCGGCCGGCTCGGGCCTGAACCCGTTCTTCGGCACCTCGGCCGCCGCGCCGCACGCCGGCGCCATCGCCGCGCTGCTCAAGTCGGCCGTGCCGACCGCGACCCCGGCCAAGATCCGCGCCGCGCTGACCAGCACCGCGCTGGACATCGAGCAGACCGGCACCGATCGCAACTCCGGCAAGGGCCTCGTCACCGCCTTCGCCGCGCTGCAGAAGATCGGCGCCAAGGCGGCCGTCCACCTGGTCGAGGGTGAAGTCGACGTGGTTCCGCTCGGCAGCGATGTCGTCCTCCCGGGCGGCGCCGCGCAGCTCAACGTCACGATCGGCAACGACGGCGGCGCGGGCGCGACCGCGGTGTCGGCGACCCTGACCTCGACGTCGCACGACGTGATCATCCTCCAGGGCTCGTCGCCGTACCCGACGATCTTCGCGGGCGACTCGGCCACCAACACGATCCCGTTCGCGTTCTTCCTGAACACGACGGCGCCGTGCGGTGAGGTCCTGGACTTCACGCTGACCGTGAACTACACGGGCAACGGCCAGCACCCGGTCGTCCTGCCGATCACGGTCCAGACCGGCCGCGCGGGCACGACGTTCACCCACGTCGCGTACACCGGCGCGCCGGTCGCGATCCCCGACGGCGACCCGACGGGCGTCGACGTCTCGCTGCCCGTCACCGACGGCGCCGGCGCGATCGCCGCGCTGAAGTTCAACATCGACGGCACGACCTGCAGCACCGCGACCGGCGCGACCACGGTCGGCATCGACCACAGCTGGGTCGGCGACCTGACCCTGACGCTGACCTCGCCGAGCGGCCGCACCGTGACGCTGTTCAGCGCCCCGGGCGGTCCGGGCAACAGCGGCAACAACTTCTGCCAGACCGTGCTCGACCCGGCCGCGGCCCTGTCGATCCAGAACGTGACCAGCAGCCAGGCGCCGTTCACCGGCACCTTCGCGCCGAAGCAGTCGACGGCGGCGTTCGCCGGCGACAGCCCGAACGGCACGTGGCGCCTGCACGCGTCGGACAGCACGCTGTTCGACTCGGGTAGCGTTCGCGCCTTCTCGATCGACTACAGCGGCTTCAGCTGCACCCGCTAGTCATCGCAACGCCGAGCTAGGCAGGTATCGCTAGCTCCGCCAGCCGCGCACAGCCTTCGGGCGATGCGCGGTTTTGTATTTCGGCGGCTGTCAGACGCGCGCGGCATGCTGGGCGGCGTGAGCCGGCCGGGGTTCGACGCGCGCGAGGTGCTGGGGGTGCTCGCCGCAGCGATGCTCGCCGGCGCGGTGGCGGCGCTGTTCCTCGCGCGCTGGCTGCGCGGCTGGCGCGGCTCGCGGGTCGCGCGGCAGCGGGCGGCGCGGGCCGGGGCGGGCGAGGGCCACGCGGCGGTGCTGCTGCGCCGGGCGGGCTATCGCATCGTCGCGGCGCAGGCGCGGACCCGGTGGACGGTGCGGATCGACGGCGAGCCGCTCGCGCTCGAGCTGCGCGCCGATTACCTGGTCGAGGCCGGCGGCGAGCGGCTGGTCGCCGAGGTCAAGACCGGCGACGTCGCGCCGCGGCTGACCACCGCGGCGACCCGGCGGCAGCTGCTGGAGTATCTCGTGGCGTTCGAGGCCGACGGCGTGCTGCTGGTCTGTCCCGAGGCCGGCGCGATCCACCGGATCGAGTTTCCTACGGGATCGGCGAGGTCGAGACGAAGTCGAGCTGGAGGTCGCGCGCGTCGACCGGCCGATCCGCGCACTTGATCGGATCGCCGGCCGCGACCCGGCGGCGCGGGTCGTCGAGCAGCCGGCCCTCGCACGCCAGGGCGTCGCCGGCGACGCCATCGTGCGCCGCGTGCTCGATGATGATCCGCGCCGGCTCGGCGGCGATCTGCTCCTCGGCCGTGACCGCGCGCAGCGCCAGCGCCGGCCGCGCCGGGCTCGCCAGCTCGATGACCAGGGCGCCGCCCGGCCGCTCGAGGATCGCGACCGGCGAGCCGGCCCGGGGCTGGGGCAGGGTGCTGCGCACGGCGCGCTGCAGCTTGGCGAGCGGCGCGTCGGCGCCGGGCTCGGCCGCCACCGCATCGGCGCTCGGCACCGTGCCGATCGTCAGCTTGCCCAGCGGGTGGGCCTCGACCCGCGCGCCGACCAGCGATGCGGCCAGCTCGCGGCCCCACGGCGCGCCGATCGGGTAGAGCGCCATGGTGTCGTGATCGCGGCGCAGCACCAGCGCGTCGCGCGCGCCGCGGATCACGTCGCCGTCGGCGAAGTCGAGCGCGATCCCGAGCGCGGCGATCACCCACGCGTCGTGGATCCGCCGGCCGAGCCGCGAGTCGTGGCCGACGACCATGTGGGTCAGGTGCGCGAGCATCGGGTCGCGGCCCTCGTAGCCGCGGCGGTGGCCGGCGAGCACGCTGACCTTGGCGATCCGGTCGGCGCGCAGCGGGTGGTCGTCGTCCTCGCCGTCGAGCACGGCGCGCAGCGCGCGCGCCATCGCGCCCGGGCTGTAGCCGGCGCGCTCGAGCAGGGCGACCGCGCGCTCGTCGGCGATGCCCTCGGCGTCGCGGCGCAGGGTCCGGGCGTCCTCGTCGGGCGGCGGCCCGAACAGCGAGACCACGGCGTGGTGGCCCTCGATGTGGGCGAGCTCGTGGGCGACCACGCCGGCGAGCTCGGCCTCGGTGTCGAGCCGCTCGATCGTCGGCCGGGCGATGATGATCCGGCTGCCCGAGGTCGCGTAGGTGCCGTCGTGATCGGCGATCACCACGCGCGGCGCGTGCGGCAGGTTGGCGCCGCGGGCGAGCCGGTCGGCGATCGCCTGGACGTAGTCGCGCAGCGCGGCGTCGTCGTAGAGGTCGAGCTCGGCGTCGGACAGGTCGCGCTCGACCATCCAGCCCAGGCAGCCCTCGACGTCGTGCGTGGTGCACGGCCCGGGCACGCTGGCGCCGAGGTAGCGCGCCTCGGGGGCGCACGCGGCGAGCAGGGCGAGCAGGACCGCCGACCGCTTCACGGCGCGCCCCGGGAGCCGACGATCGCCTGGATGTCGATCCGCGGCGTGTCGCCGGCGAGGTTGGTGCGGAGCTCGACCTCGCGATCGAGCTGCTTGCGGGCGCGGTCGATCGCGAGCCGGATGCTCGGGCCATCGTAGTAGTCGCCGCTGCGCAGGCCGAGGCTGTGCAGCGCGGCGGCGCGCGCGGGGGCGCTGGCGCCGACCGCCACGACCGAGCCGATGCGGAACCGCGGGCCGGGGTCGAGCGGGATCGCGAGCGCGACCGTGCCGTCGGCGAGGTAGCGGGGCCGCGGGGTCCCGACCGTGGCGTCGAGCCAGCCGGCGTCGCGGTAGCGCCGCTCGATCTCGATCAGCGCGCGCCGCAGCCGGTACTCGATGTAGACCCCGCCGACGGTGTTGACCGTGCCCAGCGAGTCCTCGAGCACCGCTCGGCGCGCGGCCAGCACGAGCTCGGGCGGCGCGCCGGCGGGCTCACCGGCTCCACCGAACGGGGTCTCGAACGCGATCGCCGAGATCGTGTAGCGCGGGCCGAGCGCGACCGTGACGTCGAGCCCGACGCCGCACCGGTCGCGGCGGTCGAGGGTCAGCCGGGCGCCGGCGTAGCCCTGCGCCTTGAGGTTGCGCAGCGCCAGCCGCGCGGCGCGCTCGGTGCGGTCGGGCTCGTCGATCGTGCCCTCGAGCACCGTGACCTGCGGGACGCTGTCGCGCGGCGCGCCGCGGACCTCGACCGTGCTGATCCGGTTGAACACGCACGGCGCCGTGACCGGCGCGTAGCTGGCCACGGGCTCCGGCGCGCTGCCGCACGCGGCCAGGACGGTGAAGGGCAGCCAGCGCGCTCGCACGAGGTCGTGAGGAGCAAGCCGCGCTCCACGCGCAAGTGGTCGACTTGCTTGAAGCGATCTCGTCGAGGCTTGTCTCCCGCGGTAGACGCCGCGGGAGCGCCGGCCCCAGGTCTCATCGATCGGGC
>DASWOO010000910.1:0-9335 GCA_036404335.1 Kofleriaceae bacterium | reverse complement strand
GGCCGCTCGTCAAGGCGGGCGTCGTCGCGCTGCTGCTGCTCGTGCCGCTGCGATCCGCCGTGCAGGCGACGCTGAGCCGCGCCACGTCCCACTGGTACACCGGCACCTGGCAGGTGAAGCGGTTCGTGCGCGACGGGCGCGAGCTTCCAGCGACCAGCGACGAGCCGGCGCGCTGGCTGCGCGTACGGTTCCAGGATCACGATCACGGTGTGTGGCTCCGCTGGCGGACGATGGACAGCCGGGTGCTCGGCCCGCTGTACGACGCCACGTTCGACGAGGCGCAGCAGCGCTTGCACCTGGCGGTCGGCCCCGACGGCGACGATGGCCATCCCCACCCGGCGATCGACCTGCGCTACACGCGGCGCGGCCCGGTCCACCTGCAGCTCGACGGCAACGTCGACGGCGCGCAGATCTCGGCGGAGCTCGAGTGGATCGACCTCGATGGCCTGCCGCTCGTCAGCCGCGGCTTTCACTGGATCAGCGAGGAGCCGTTCAACTGGTAGCCTACGGCACCAGCTCCTGGAGGAACGCCATGCCGTCGGACTTGTTGGCGATCAGGCCCAGGTCGAGGCGCGCCATCTGCTGCGCCATCGGCGGGCCGGACTTGGCGAGCTTGCCGAGCACGGTGTCCGACGCGGTGTGGCCGGTGTCGGTGCGGGCGAGCACGACGAACGCCGCGGCCGAGACCAGGCGGCGCATCGCGTGGGTCTCGGAGTCGCGCAGGATGCCGGCGAGCTTCTCGGGGTCGTTGGTCTTGGCGTAGGCGGCGGCGAGCGCGGGCAGCATCGCGGCGCGGACGTCGTGCGACGGGTCCTCGAGCAGCGGCTCGAGCAGCTGGACGCTGAGCGTGGCGTCGCGGTCGACCAGGCCGATCGCGGCGGCCGCGGCCTGGGCCCGCTCGCGCTCGGCGCGCGAGCCGAGCGCGCGGTGCAGGCGGGCGACCACGGCGTCCTTGGCCGCGACCCGGGCGATCGTGGTCAGCGCGAGCTGCGACAGCTCGGGGTTGGGATCGCGGACGGCGAGCGCGAGGGTGCGATCGAGCACCGCGGGCTCGAGCTTGCTCTTCTGCGCCGCGAGCCGCTCGAGCGCGGCCTTGCGCACCGTCGGGTCGAAGTCGGCGAGCGCCGCGGCCAGGGTCGCGGGCGCGCGCAGCCCCGACGCGAGCGCCGCGTCGACCGCCTCGACCCGGACCAGCGGCGAGCTGTCGGCGACGGCCTGGCCGATCAGCTCCGCGGCGCCGATCTGCCGGGCGGCGCGGACCAGCGCGAGCTTTTCGCCCTCGTCGGCGCGCTCGAACATCCGGCCCATCGCGGCCGCCGCCGACTTGGGCGCGTCGGCCCCGAGCCCGCCGACCGCGCGCACCGCGAGCAGCCGGACGTCGTGGTCGGAGTCGTCGAGCAGCTGGACGATCGCCTCGTTGACGCCCGCGGCCTTGCTGCCCTTGGCGGCCGACAGCGCGAGCACGCGCGCGGCGTCGGCGCGGATCCCGCTGTCGGTGTCCTTGACGAGCTTGATCGCGATCAGCGAGCCGTTCTTCACCGGATCGGGGCCGTCGGCGACGCACGCCATGACCACGCGGCGGACCTCGGGAGTCGGGTCGTCGACCGAGCGCGCGAGCTTGCCGCGCGCGTCGGCGCTGCCGGCGAGCGCGCCGTTGCACAGGCCCTCGACGCCGATCGGATGGAGCCCCGGATCCTCGGTGATGTGCGCGGCCTGAAACAGGTACTCGACCACCGCGGCCGGCTTCTTCTTCGCCAGCTTCGCGAAGATCCGCGCGGCGTCGCGCCGCGGCCGGCCCTTCTCGCGCCACAGCTGGGCGATGCCGTCGACGGCGACGCTGATGTTGCCGCCGGCCTCGGCGCTGACCGCCAGGCCCTGCGCGGCGCCGATCCGCACCGCGTAGCTCTCGGCCTTGGCCATCTTGTAGAGCTTGTCCTGGTACGACCGGCCGGTCTTACCCGCCGCGGTCGCCGCCGCCGCGCGCACGTCGCTGTCCTCATCCTTGAACATGCGATCGAGCGCGCCCTGCGCCGCGTCCTTGTTGCTCGACACGACCTCGCCCCACGCCAGCGCGGCGGCGACCTTGAGCGGCTTGTCGAGCTTCTTGTCGTCGAGCATGTTGTACAGATCGCCGCCGGCGCGCACCGGATCGACCCGGGCGTAGAGCGGCAGCGCCGCCGCGCGCAGGGCCGGCGACTTCGACGCGAACGCCGCGCGCGCGGCCTCGACCAGCCCGCCCGCCTTGGGCAGCGGATCGACCTCGCGCAGCAGCTCGATCGCGAACACCCGCGACTCGACCGGCGCGCGCTCGAGCGAGATCAGGCCGGTCAGCGCGGTCGCCGCGGCCTCGGGATCTTTGGCCAGCGCGCCCTTGAGCTGGGTCCGGGCGCGCTCGCGCATCGCGGCCGACGCGTCGGGATCGGCGAGCACCGACACCGCGCTCGACGGCGACGGCGCGTCGTCGGCGGTCGCCACGGTCGAGACCTCGACCAGCAGCTCGCGGCGCGCCGCGGGATCGGGGTTTCTGGCCAGCGCGTCGGCGAACAGGGTGCGGCCGCGATCGCCGAGGCTGCGCACCGAGGCGAACGCGATCCGCCGCAGCTCGGGGTCGGTCGAGGTCAGCGCCTTGGACAGCGTGTCCTGGTAGACGTCGCTGCGGCGCTGCGCGGCGTTGCCGGCGGCGGCGACCGCGGCGCGCTGCACGGCGGGCGACGGCGTGGTCAGCGCGCTCTCGACCAGCGCGACCTCGGCCGGCACGCCGCGCGCGATCGGCCGCAGCGCGGCCAGCAGCTCGGCGAGATCCTCGGGATCCTTGGCCGCCTTCTTGAGCGCCTCGAGCGTGGCCTCGTTGCCGGTGGTCGCGTAATCGACGAGCCCGGCGAGCTGCGGCGCCATGACCTGGCCGATCATCCCGTCCCACTCGGCCTTGCCGGCGCCCAGCTCGCGGCCGTCGATCTTCTTCCACGCCTCGGGCGCGACCATCGCGCGGGTCAGGCCGGTGTCCGCGACCTCGTCACCGAACCCGCCCGGCAGCCAGAAGAACGAATGCAGGCCGGCGCGCCCGCCGCGCACGACCACGTGATCGCCGCCCGGGCCGGGCGCGAGCGCGAAGTGGACGCGGCCGCGCATCGCGAACCACACGATGATCAGCAGGACGAGCGGCACCGCGGCGATCGCGGCGGCGATCGTCATGTAGTAGCGCTTGGAGCGCTGGACGACCGACGCCTCCTCGGGCGTGATCGCGGCGATGCCCTCGCTCTTGAGCTTGCGCAGCTCGCCGAGCGACAGCCGGCCCTTGCTCGCGGTCTTCGAGCCGAGCAGGTCGAACGCCTGGCGCGCCGCCGCCCGCGCCGGCGCGGTCAGCTCCCTGACCCGCTGGATCAGGACCTCGTGGCGCAGCATCCAGGTCAGCGAGTTCGCGTCGCCGCGGATCACCACGCCGCGCTGCTCGAGCACGTTGAACGCGTGCTGCGCGAAGCCGAGGTCGAGGTTGATCCGCCGCGCGACCTGCTCGGTCGGCCGCGGCCCCGGGCCACCCGCGGCGAGCTCGGCGCACAGCCGCAGCGCCGAGCGCACGTTGCCCGTGGCGCGACACGCCTCGTGCAGCCACGCCGACTCGAGCTCGCCGGGGCCGCCGAGCTTGGCGAGCGCGGCGGCGTTGACGATCTTGAGGTCGCGCATCGCCATGCCGGCGATCTGCAGGTCGGCGGGCAGGATCGGCGCGCCGCGGCCGACGCCGGTCACCACCGCGTCGGCGAGCGCCGGGTCCGCCGCCACGCCCGAGAACGACAGCACGCGGTCGAGGATCTTGCCGGCCGCCGGCGGGGTCAGCCGGACCAGCTCGTAGCGAGTCGACGGCGGGAACAGCGAGCCGGTCCGCTTCTCGAGCGCGCCGAGCGCGCCCATCCGCTCGCTGGCGCACACGAACAGGAACCGGGCGCGGCCGCCGGACCGGCTGACCACGCGCGAGAACAGATCCGACAGCTCGGCCGTCGCGCGATCGTCGGCGCACAGCAGATCGATGTCGTCGACGATGAACACGAACTGCTGGCCGGCGACCGCGTTGGCGACCGCGCGGGTCGCGAACGCCACCGGCGCCTCGTTCGCCGTCGGCTGGATGCCGAACACCGACAGCCCGGCCGCGAAGCTCGCCGCCGGCTGGGTCAGATCCTCGCAGGCCAGGGCGACCGTGCCGTGGTCGCGCAGGTACGGGATGAGCCCGGCGCGCACCAGCGAGGTCTTGCCCACGCCGGGCTCGCCGAACAAGAGCCCGGCCCGGAACCCGTCACCGGTGACCAGCTTGGCGAGCTCGTCGCGCTCGGCCTCGCGGCCGTACCACACATCGCGCTCGGCCTCGCCGAACGCGTCGAGCCCTCGCAAAGGCGATACCGTGCCTGGATAGGTCGCGACCGCCACGGCCGCACTATACACAAGGATGGTGGTGGAAACCCCCGAACCGGCCTCGACCGCTTCGCGCGCGCCGCGCGGCGGTTCGTGATCGGGATCGCGATCGGCCGCGGCGGGATGCTATACGTCGTCGTCTCCACGTGGTGATCGCGCAGATCGAACAGCTCACGATCCATTATGGCAAGCGGGTCGCCGTCGACGGGCTGTCGCTCGCGCTCGAGGCGGGGCAGATCGCGCTGATGCTCGGGCCCAACGGCGCGGGCAAGAGCACGACGCTGTCGGCGATCGCCGGCGCGATCGTGCCGTCGTCGGGCACGATCACGATCGCCGGCCAGGACGCCGCCCGCGCGCCGCGCGCGATCCGCGCCAAGGTCGGGTTCGCCGATCAGCCGCCCGCGCTCTACGATTACTTCACCGTCGCCGAGCACGTCGGGTTCGTCGCCCAGGCGCGCGGCGCCGATGCCAGGGCCGGCGAGGCGGTGCTCGAGCAGCTCGGGCTCGCGAAGATCATGCAGCGGCCGTGTCGCGAGCTGTCGTTCGGCATGCGCCAGCGGGTCGGGCTCGCCGCCGCGCTGGTCGGCCCGGTCGAGCTGGTGCTGCTCGACGAGACGCTCAACGGCCTCGATCCGCACGCCGTGCGCTCGGCGCGCGCGACCCTGCGGGCGGCGGCCGACCGCGGCGCGGCGATCCTGATGTCGACCCACTTGCTCGGCGTGGCCGAGCGGATGTGCGACCGCATCCTGATGATGGACAAGGGCAAGCTGGTCGCCGATCGCCGCGGCGACCAGCTCGCCGCGCTGCTCGCCAGCGGGCCGAGCGCGATCGAGGACTTTTACGTCTCGCTGATCGCCGACGAGGGCCCGACCTAGCCAGGATCCGCGGCGTGGTGGGAGAGATCGTCCAGCTCTCGATCTCGCGCGGCGGGGTGCCCAAGCACGCCGTGCTCGAGGCCCAGGTCACGATACTCGGCCTGGCCGGCGACAAGCAGAAGAACCGCAGGCTGCACGGCGGCCCCGAGCGCGCGCTGTGCCTGTACGCGATCGAGGTCATCGACCGGCTGCGCGGCGAGGGTCACCCGATCGCGCCGGGCTCGACCGGCGAGAACCTCACGCTGCGCGGCGTCCCGTGGACCGACGTCCACATCGGCGATCGCCTCGCGCTCGGCGCCGAGGTCCTGATCGAGATCTCGTCGCTGACCGTGCCGTGCAGGAACATCGCAGCGTCGTTCGCCGACGGCGGGTTCACCCGGCTGCGCGCCCACGGCGAGTCGCGGCTCTATGCGCGCGTGCTGCGCGAGGGCGTGCTGCGGCCCGGCGACCGCGCCGAGCGGCTCGCGCGGTAACCGATCACAGGCTGCCGTAGCTCGGCAGGTCGATGCGCCAGCGGCCGTCGAGCTTGATCAGCTCGAGCCGGGCGCGGCCGGCCGGCGAGACCAGCTCGACCACGGCGCGGTCGCCGCGATCCTCGAGCACGGTGATGTCGGTCGGATCCGGCACGCCGTCGGAGCTGCCGATCGAGATCAGATCCTTGGCGGTGTAGCGCTGCGCCGCGCCGACCAGATCGGTCGCGCGCCGGGCCTCGGCCTCGAGCCGGTCGCGGGTCGACGGCGCGAGCAACGCGAAGACCGTGTCGCGATCGCCGGTCTTGGCGGCCTGGATCATGTCGCGCACGGCGGCCTCGGGGCCGGGCTGGCTGACCCGGCAGCTGCGGCCGGCGACGCCCGCGGCCAGCGCCATCGCCGCCAGCGCGCTGGCGACCGCGGCGAGCGTCGAGCGCCGCGAGGTCAGCGCGAGCGCCATAGCCCGAGCTTCTTGTGAACCTCGGCCATCGTGCGCTGCGCGATCGCGCGGGCCTTGGCCGCGCCCTGCTCGAGGATCGCCTGGATCCGGCCCGGATCGGCGAGCAGCTCGGCGCGCCGCGCGGCGTACGGCGCGAAGTGGGCGAGCAGGTTGTCGGCGAGCTTGGCCTTGCAGTCGACGCAGCCGATGCCCGCCGAGCGGCAGCCCTCGTAGACCCAGGCGAGGTCCGCCTCCGACGACAGCGCCTTGTGCATCGTGCCGACGTTGCAGTCGTCGGGGTCGCCCGGGTCCTCGCGCTGCACGCGCTTCTCGTCGGTGACCGCGCGGCTCAGCAGCTTCTTGAGCTGCTTCTCCGAGGTCGAGCCGGCCGGCGGCGCGCCGAACACCGACAGCGGGATGTGGTTGCCGAGCGACTTGCTCATCTTCTTCTTGCCGTCGAGCCCGAGGAGCTTCGGCAGGTTGGTGAGCAGCGGCTCGCACTCGGGGAAGACCTTGTTCCAGCGATGGTTGAAGCTGCGCGCGATCCGCCGCGCGAGCTCGATGTGCTGGACCTGATCCTGGCCGACCGGGACAAGCTCGGCCTTGTAGAGCAGGATGTCGGCGGCCTGCAGCACCGGATACTGGAACAGCCCGACGTTGATGTTCTCGGGCTGCGACTCGGCCTTATCCTTGAACTGCGTCATGCGCTCGAGGTCGCCGAACCCGGTGACGTTGGTGAACACCCACGACAGCTCGGTGTGCTCGGGGACCATCGACTGCAGGAACAGCAGCGAGCGATCGGGGTCGATGCCGAGCGCGATCAGATCGACGACCATCTCGGTGACTCGCCGAGGCATGTCCTTGACGTCGTAGTCCTGGGTCAGCGCGTGGTAGTCGACGATGCAGAAGATGCAGCGGTACTGGTCTTGCAGCGCCACCCAGTTGCGGACCGCACCGAGGTAGTTGCCCAGGTGGAGCTGCCCCGTCGGCTGGATGCCCGAGAAGACCGTTTTCATCGGCGTTCTGTGTACTTGTGGCTGCAATTTCCGTCAACTAGACTCCGAAGCTTCGGGTGCTTCCTGGGAGGAATCGTGCAGATGGATGTTGATCTGCGTGGGCTTGTCCGCGGCGCGCTGGCCGCGGTGCTCTCGATGGCCACCCTGGCCTGCGTCGCGCGCGCCACGCCCCCTGTGAACCCCGGTTACGGGTACGGCCTGAGCACCCAGGGCCATGCCTCGGCCAACGTCGCGGTCGGCCAGCCCGCGCCGTACTACGTGTCGAGCTCGCCGCCCGAGCCGTTGTACGAGCAGATGTCGGACTCGCCCGGCGACGGCTCGGTGTGGATCGACGGCTACTGGCACTGGAACGGCTACGAGTGGCTGTGGATCAACGGCCGCTGGGAGCGCGAGCAGGTCGGCTACGTCTACGTCGAGCCGAGCTACGACTGGGTCGATACCCAGGCGCAGTACGTCTACACGCCGGGCTACTGGGCCGAGCCCACGCGCGTGCCGCACGGCTGGCACCTGCGCGATCACCGCGACGGCCGGCCGACCCGGGTCGCGCCGCCGTATCGCCCGGCCGCGCCTCCCGGCGGCTATCGCCCCCCGGTCGTCTACCGGCCGCCGAGCCACGGTGGCGGTGGCGGCCCGGCGTACTACCCACGGCCACGGCCCCGGCCCTATCCGACCGGCGGCACGGTGTACTACCCGCCGGAGCCGGCACCATCGCCCGAGCCCGCGCCCGCGCCGCCCGCGCCCGTGCCGGCCGGACAGCCCGCGCCGCCGCTGCCCGGCGGTGGCGTCGTCTATCGCCCGGCCCCCGCGCCGGCGCCCTCGCCTGCGCCGTATCACCCGCCGAGCCGCGACCTGCCGTGGCACACGCCGACCCGCGTCGACAACGGCCCGTCGGTCCCGGCACCTGCACCGGCTCCGGCGCCAGCACAGGCGCCCGCTGCCGCGCCGGCGGCACCCGCGCCCGTCTACCACGCCCCGCATGCCCCGCCGCCGACCCCGGGCCGCGCCGGCGATCGCCCGCCGCCGTCGCGCCGCGAGCCGTAGCGCGTCGGCCCGCCGCGCCAGGGCCAGCGCGATCTCTCGACCATGTCGAGCCCGCTGGCCCGCGGGCGCGAGCGGGGTCGGCAGGAGAACCCGTGGACGGCTTGTGACCGGCCGCACCCGTGGCGCGACGGGCACGCTCGCGCCCGCTCACAACCCATCGCCTCGAGCGAATGCCGCCAACGTAAATTTTCAAATTTGCGGGAGAGTGGAGCTGAGAGACCGCTTCGCACGACCGACCGCTTCGCACGGCCGACCGCTTCACACGGCTCACTCCTTCACGCGGCCGACCCTTCACACGGTCGCCCTTCACACGGTCGACCCCTTCACGGCCGACCGCTTCACGGCCGACCGCTTCACGGCTGACCCCTTCACGGCCGACCGCTTCACGGCCGACCGCTTCACAGCCGACCTTCACGTCGCCGACGGATTCACGTCGCCGACGGCACCTCGCGATACGAGATCAGGCCGTGCAGCTTCCAGCCGGTGCTGAGTAGCCAGGTACTGGCGCGGCGCACGATCAGCGGCTCGTAGGTCGGCGGCGGCAAGTGGAGGAACGGCTCGTCGACCAGTTCTTTCCAGTCGGCGAACGTCCATGCACTCGAGAACCAGTCGAAGGTCCAATCCGCCATCCGCGGATCGCGATCCTCGACGTGCTTCCTCCAGTTGTTCAGCACGTAGGACAGCGCGTGCCGCGCCTGCTGCGGCGACTTGATCACCTCGGCGTAGTACCGGTCCGAGAACACCCGACCCTTGCGCCGCGGTCCCGGCCGGACCTTGCTGATTGCCCGGTTCAGCTGCTTCGCCGCCGAGATCTGGAAGCTCTGCATCCCTCGTGACAGCGCTCGCCGGTCGCTCGCCTCGACGAGCATATGGATGTGCGTGCGCTGCAGGCTCATGTGCACGATCCGGAAGTCCTCGCGCTTCATGCTCACGAACGTCGCCTCGCGGATCGCTTGGTGCGCGAGCCGGCGGCGCAGCGTTCCGACCGCTTTCACGACCCGCAGCACCACATGCACCGGGTGATAGCGCGCCAGCACCGGCCTGCGCCTGTGCGGCGCCCCGGCCCCGAGCTTCTTCGGCCGCCCGCGTTTGA
>DASWOO010000909.1:0-1886 GCA_036404335.1 Kofleriaceae bacterium | reverse complement strand
GCCCAGGAGCTCGACGGTCTCACCGCGTGCCAGCAGCTGATTGGCAATCTCGTACGCGATCAGGCCGCCGCCCGACCAGCCCACGAGCCGGTACGGCCCGACCGGCTGCACGGTCGCGATCTGCGCGAGGTAGTTGCGCGCCATCTCGGGGAGCGACCGGTACGTCGGCGGGTCCTCGTGCAGCGCCTCGGCCTCCACGCTGTAGATCGGGACGTCGGGATCGAGGCACCGGGCCAGCCGCTCGTAGGCCAGCACGCTGCCAAAGCCGTCGTGCAGGCAGAACAGCGGCCGCCGGGTCCCCGACGCGCGGACCGGCACCAGGGTGGTGCGCGTGACCACGCCGTGGAGGTCGGGCTTCACGACCGCCGCGAGGTCGGCGAGCGTGGCGGCATCGAACACCTGCTGCAGGTCCATGATCAGGCCGCGCCGGCGCGCACCGGCGACCAGGCGCGTGCTCAGCATCGAGTGGCCGCCGAGCTCGAAGAAGTTGTCGCGGCGGCCGACCCGCTCGAGGTTCAGCAGCTCGCACCAGATCTCGGCCAGCGCCTCCTCGACCTCGCCGTGTGGCGCCTCGTAGGCTTGCTGCGCGAACGCGTCGCCCTCGGGAGCCGGCAGGGCCTTGCGATCGAGCTTGCCGTTGGCGGTCAGCGGCAGGGCCGGCAGGACGACGTAGGCCGCCGGTACCATGTAGTCCGGCAGCTCGCGCAATAGCGCCGGGCGCAGCGCGGCGGCCTCCGGCGCCGGCTCTCCCGCCGCACCGACGAGGTATGCCACCAGGCGCCGGTCGCCCGGGCTGTCCTCGCGGACCACGACCACAGCTGCGCGCACGCCGGGCTGGCGCGCCAGCTGCGCTTCGATCTCACCGAGCTCGATGCGGAATCCGCGGATCTTGACCTGGTCGTCATTGCGGCCGAGGAACTCGAGCGCCCCGTCGGGCAGCCAGCGCGCCAGATCGCCCGTCCGGTACATCCGCGCGCCGGGCTCGCCGGCAAACGGATCGCGCACGAAGCGCTCCTCGGTCAGCTCCGGCCGGTTCAGGTAGCCACGCGCCACGCCCGCGCCGCCGATATAGATCTCCCCCGCCACGCCGCGCGGCACCAGTTGACCGCGGCGGTCCAGCACATAAACCGTCGTGTCCGCGATCGGCCGGCCGATCGGAAGGTTCTTGGTTCCGTCCGCCACGGCCGTGATCTCGCACGTGGTCGCGAACGTCGTGGTCTCGGTCGGGCCGTAGCCCTGGATCAGGTGGCGCGGGCCGCCGTGGCGCAGCACGCTGGCAAACGCGGCTGGATCGTTGCGCTCGCCGCCCGACAGCAGATAGCGCAGCTCGGCCAGCGTATCCGGGATCGCGACGGCGAGCTGGTTGAACAGCGAAGCGGTGAGCCACATGGCGGTCACCTGTTGCTGCCGGAGCGCGCGTGCCAGGCGCGCGGGGTCGAGCAGCTCGTCGGCGGCGATGATCACCGAGCAGCCGCCGTTGAGCAGCGCCCCCCAGACCTCCAGCGTCGATGCGTCGAACGCCGGGTTGGCGGCAAACGCCACGCGGTCACTGACATCGAACGCGGCATATCGGTTGTTCACCACCACGCGGCCGATCGCCCGGTGCGGAACGATCACGCCCTTGGGTCGACCCGTCGAGCCCGACGGGTACATCACGTACGCCGGCGTCTCGCAGTCCAGCGCCAGCCCGAGGTCCTCGGGCGAGGCCGCCTGCACCTCGAGCCGGTCGAGCTCCAGGCGCGTAAGGCCTGCGACCTCGACCACGCGCTGGCCGGCGCGCGTCAGCACCAGCCGTGCCGCACAATCCTCGAGCATGAAGCCCAGTCGCGCATCCGGCGCGCTGTGATCCAGCGGGACGTAGTAGCCGCCGCACTTGAGGATGGCGA
>DASWOO010000908.1:0-7256 GCA_036404335.1 Kofleriaceae bacterium | reverse complement strand
GCGCGGTTCTTCGTGTGCGAGATGCCGGCGGGCCAGGACCCGAGCTTCGACGACGTCGAGACGGTCGATCAGGTGTGGGTGCGGCCGCAGCAGGCGCTCGACCGCGCCGGGGAGCTGTGCTTGCCGCCGCCGCAGATCCGGACGCTGTGGGAGCTGGCGCGGCTCGACACCGTCGAAGAGGTGCTGGCCGCGGGGCGCGCCCGCGCCGACGAGCCGCACCCGATCATGCCGCGGCTGCGGGCGCCGGCCTCGCCGGACGAGGCGGGAGGCCAGGCGAAGCCGTGCCTGCTGCTGCCGTGGGACCCCGAGTACACCGACGCGGGGACGGGCGACGCGACGCCGCTGACCTATACGCCGCGCTGGGCGGTTGGCCCGAGCCGGTTCGTGATGGAAGACAGCACATGGAAGCACGTCAGCGCACCAGGTTCGACGAAGCCGGGCTGATCGTCGCCCCGGCCGGCGGCGACGCGGCCGATGGCCGGCGCGTGCCGTTCTACGCGGGCGCGATGCACTACTGGCGCGTCGATCCGGCGAGCTGGGCGAAGTGCCTGCGCGCGATCCGCGAGCTCGGGCTGACGCTGGTCCAGAGCTGCGTGCCGTGGCGGGTGCACGAGCCGGCGGCCGGTCAGGCCGAGTGGAGCAAGGAGCGAGATCTCGCGCGGTTCCTCCAGCTGGCGAGCGACGCCGGCGTGGGCGTGGTGCTGCGGCCGGGCCCGCAGGTCAACGCCGAGCTGACCGGGTTCGGCCTGCCGGATCACGTGCTCGGCGACCCGGCGTGTCAGGCGCGGACCGCGGCAGGCACGCCGGTGTGGATGCCGTCGCCGCCGCGGGCGTGGCCGGTGCCGTCGTACGCCAGTCGCGCGTTTCGCGAGCGGGTGCGGGCGTGGTTCGCGCGGGTCGGCGAGGTCGTCGCGCCGTTCGCCGCGCCGGGCGGGCCGGTGATCGCGCTCGGCGTCGATCACGAGGCCGCGATGTTCTTCCGGCTCGGCGCGTTCGATCACGACTATCACCCCGACGCGATCGCCGAGTGGCGGGCGTCGAGCGGCCTCGATGGCGAGCCGCCCCGGGCGTGGCGCGCCGACGACGCCGCGCGCTGCATCTCGTGGCTGCGGTTCAAGGACCAGTACGTCGCGCACGCGCTGGCCGCGTTCGGCAAGGCGCTCGACGACGCCGGGCTCGGCGGCCTCGCGCGGTTTCACAACCTGCCGCCCGGCCATCACGGGCTGTACGATCTGCGCGGCGTGCAGCGCGCGATCGGCGGCCCCGCCGGGATCGACGCGGCGACCCCGCGCGCCGGGTTCCGCGCGCTGCGCCTGCGTGCCCTGGCCGCCGTCGGCAACGCCGCGCCGCTGCCGCTCGCGACCGAGGTCGGCATCGGCCGCGCGGCGTGGCTGCCGCCGCTCGACGGCGGCGACGATCCGGCGCGCGAGCGCGATCACCTGCTGTCGCTGCTCGCGACCGGGATCCGCGGCTTCAACCTGACGATGGCCGTCGAGCGCGACCGCCACTACGGCGCGGCGATCGATCGCCACGGCCAGCTCGAGAAGCACGCCGGCTGGATCCGGACGCTGATGTCGGCGCTCGGCGAGCTCGACTGGCCGGCGCTGCGCCGCGCCGCGCCGATCGCGGTGGTCGATGTCCGCGCCGACGCGCGGTTCGGCCTGGCCAGCGCGGTGCTCGATCCGGTGACGCCGGTGGTCGCGGAGGCGCTCGGGATCGGCCCCGGCGGCGCCGCCGAGCTCGGCACCGATCCATCGGCGGTGCTGCAGCGGCGGTGGCAGGACGCGGTGACCCGCGCGCTCGACCTGGCGCGCGTGCCGTACGTGCTGGTCGACGAGTCGGTGACCGAGGCCGAGCTGGCGGCGCACCACGCGGTGATCGCGCCGACGCTGGACCGGCTCGACCGCGGCCTGGCCCACACGCTGCGCGCGCTGGCGCAGAACCACAAGCGCACCGTGATCGTCGTCGGGCCGGGCTCGCCGACGCTCGACGAGCTGGGCCAGCCGTTCGCCGACGCGCTGCCCCGCCGGGTCGGCCGGCTCAAGGCCGGCTCGCTCGACGATCTGCCCGGGCTCGCCTCCGACCTCGCGGCGCTGGCCGGCGATCCGTCCGACACCTGGCAGGTCGAGCGCCCCGACGCCGTCCAGGCCTATGCCCACGCCGACGCGCGCGGCGCCGTGCGCTGCGTGTTCGTCGTCAGCGACGCGGCCGCGCCGAGCCACGCGGTGCTGCTGGTCGACGACACCACGCGCAGCCTGCGCGATCCGTTCAGCCACGAGCGGATCCCGGCGACCGGCGGCCGCGCCGCGCTCGACCTGCCCGCCGGCGGCGTGCGCCTGCTGATCGTCGACCGCTGATCGTCGACCGCTACGCGCGGAGCTGGCCGCGGACCGGCTCGTCGGACAAACCGAGGCGCTCCTCGATCGCGCGCTCGACGAACTGCGCGACCTTGCTCTCCGGCGTCTCGAACAGCAGGCAGTCGATCCGGCCGCGGCTGCGCGCGAACAGGCCGAACCAGGTCAGGAAGCCGTGGCGCGGCTGGCGCTCGACGACGAACAGCGTGTCGATCGCGCCGGCGTCGACCACCAGGCCCTCGGTCGCGGCGGCCGGCCAGCCGTCGGGCCGCTCGGCCTCCTCGCGGACCTCGACCGCGAGGTCGTCGACCTCGATCACGACCTCGTGCGGGACGATGCCGCGCGGCGCGATCACCACGCGCAGCCGCAGGATCGACCGGCCGGTGACGATGCCGCGATACGGGCTGCGCAGCCGGAGATCCGGATGAATGTCCTCGGCGGAGACGTGCGCCGGAGGCGAGCGATGCGACCGGCAACACGGGGCCCGCATCCGCCGATCATAGCAGCGCGGCGGTTACGGAACGACGACGAACTCGCGCTTCATCAGCGCGATGATGTTCTGCGCTGCGTCGAGATCGGTGCCCGGGAAGTTGTCGAGCACCTTCTGCAGCTGGCCGTGGTCGAGCACGAGCTGGAACGTGTCGAGCTCCGACGGGGTCAGCTCGCGCAGCTTGCCGGCGAGCGGGGTCGGGACCGCGAGCGGCGAGCCGAGCGGCGGCAGCTGCTTCTGGAGGTTGCGGAACTCGTCGAGCTGGCGCACGCCCTCCATGAGCAACGCTTCGGTCGACTCCTGGACCTCTTCCATGACCTGCAGCTCGACGCTCGGCTCGAGCTCGAACGTGCCGGTCAGCCAGGTCAGCATCCGGTAGATCGACTTCTGCGGGCTGACCGCGAAGTCGTCATTGATCGTCGCGAAGTACAGCGAGCCCTTGCGCAGGTAGATCTTGCCGATGCTGACGCCGTTGTTCACGGTCAGCACGCCGCTCTTGCGGCTGGTCGACAGCAGCTGGAGCAGGTCCGGCAGCGGGATCTCCTCGATCACGCCCGACATCGGCCGCCCCGAGGTGGCCTGGCGCTGCTGCGCCCCGGCCTCGAGCCGGCGCCGCGCCTCGGCCTCGCTCTGGTTCGCGAGCTGGCCCTCGACCGCGACCACCTTGATGATCGACGTGCCGACCAGGATGCGGTCGCCCTCGTGCAGCAGCGCGCGGCCGGCGATCTTCTCGCCGTTGACGAACGTGCCGTTCGTGGAGCCCATGTCCTGGATGTAGACCTCGCCGTCCGTCGACGAAATCTTGGCGTGACGGCGCGAGACCATGTCCTCGACCAGCACCATGTCCAGGTCACTCGACCGACCGATGATGATCTCCCGGTTCATCCGAAGCGGGAACTCGCCTCCCTGGTACTTACCCGAGATGAAGCGAAGCGCGAAGCGGGGACGATCGTTCATGGAATTGGCGCTGGTGACCATGAGCCTGTGACCAGTCGCAAGGACTCGAAAATTTTAGTGCTCAAAGCGGCGGCGGCGCAAGCAAACCACGGTCAAACGAAGATCGATCACGACGCTTCAATCGGTGGCGGGTGGTTCTTCGTTGCCAGGTTCATGGCTGGGCCGCAGCGTTTGGACCACCCGGCGGTAGACTTCTTCGGAGACCACGAGACTCGAATGGCCCAGCGGGACCGTGGTGGCGCTGGCCCCGGGCACCCGGGTGGTCGGCAGCGGCACGACCCAGTCCCGGGCGGCGGCGATCGTGTGAACGTCGACTCCCGGGGGCATCGGCCCCTGGGCGAGCTCGTCCAGGAACCGGCTGCGCGGGAGCAGCTGCCAGGACGAGGTCGACCACAGCCCCAGGGTCATCACGCCGAACAGGGCCGACCAGGTCCCGCGAAACGGCGTCCCCATCATGATCAGCTTGCGGACCCGGGCGTGGCCGCCCAGCTTCTTCACATAATAGAGGCCGATCAGCCCGCCCATCGAGTGGCCGATGATGTCGATCCGCTGCGATGGGGTCTGGGCCAGGATCCGCTCGATCTTGCGGTGGATCAGGAACGCCGAGCGCCGGATGTCGCGGACGTTGAGCGTCCCCAGGTTGAACGACACGACGACGAAGCCGTCCTCGACGAGCCGGCGCTCGAGCACGTACATCGAGCCCCGGGTGCCGAGGAAGCCGTGGATGATCAGGACCGGCGGGGCCTCGGGCGACAGGTCTTCAAAGGTGGCGCCGCGCCGGATCCGGTTGCCGCGGACCAGGTGGCGCAGGTACGACAGGCCGTCGGCGCCGCCGGCGAAGTCCTGGCCGATCGTGCTGCGCTTGCCGAGCCAGCGGCGCGGGGCCTCGAGCGCCCAGCGCTTGAGCCAGGACGGTCGACGTTCCTCACTCACGATAGTCCGAGAAGCCGTCGGCCGCGAACCGGCTGTACTCCCTGGCGTAGGCGTGGCCGGCCGCGGACGATGTCGGGTATTCCACCACCCGCCACTGGCCGCGGCTGCCGACCACGCCGAACCGGCTGATCACGCAGTTCTGCATCCGGTAGATGAGCGCGAACTCGTAGCGCTCCGCACGTCGGCGCATCGAACGCGAGTCGCCCCGGGGGACGACACCCGGCGGCCGGGCGGGATCATCTGGCTTGCCGGACGGGATCTCGCGGGGGCCGGGCATGTGAGTCGGTGACTCGGCCGCCTCGACATCGCCCGGGGCATCGGCCGGGGGCGCGTCGGGCATCGCCGGGGGTGCGCCGATCGACGCCTGGGTCGACATCATCACGGTGTCGGAGCGGGCGCGCTCGGGGTCGGGCTCGTCGGCGTGGAGCTTGGGGAGCTCGGCCGGGTCCGGCGTGGGTGCAGGTGCGGCCTCGGGCGCCGGCTCCGCCGCATCGGCCTCCGCCGCCTCGGGCTCGGCCTCGGCCGCCTCGGGCTCGGCCGCGTCAGCGTCTTTCTTGGTGTCGTCCTCGGCGGGCGGGTCCTCGGGAGCTGCCGCCTCTGCCTCACTCGTCGGCCGGGTCTTGCGCGCATACGCCACGGTGCGGGTGCGCGAAATGCTCGACTCCTTCGGAGCTCGTTTGGTCGCCATTCATCCAGGTGCCATGCGAATGAGCCTCGAAGCAAGTAAGAGGCATCCGGTCGCAGCCGCGGCGGTTCATCGGTTACAGTCTTCACCCGGTGTCGACCACCAGCCCTCCCACGGAGCGCGTCGGCCGCTACCAGCTGCTCGATCCGGTCGGGATCGGTCCGAGCGGCGCCGTGTCGCGCGCCAAGGTGTTCGGCGTCGCCGGCTTCGAGCGGCAGTTCGCGGTCAAGCGGTTCCACGCCGAGCTGACCGCGACGGCGGCGATGGCGGCGATGCTGTCGGCCGCGGCGCGGGCCTACGGCAGCCTCGAGCACCCGCGGATCGCGCGGATGAGCGAGTTCGGCGTCGCCCAGGGCGCGACGTTCACCGCCGTCGAGTACGTCGTCGGCCTCGACGCGCTGCGCCTGGTCAGCGAGGCCAAGCTCGCCGGGGTCACGCTCGCCGCCGGCGGCGCGCTCGCGCTGGTCTCGCAGGCGGCGCGCGCGGTCGGCTATGCCCACGGCCGCGGCCTGACCCACCTGGGCCTCGCGCCCACTAACGTGATCGTCACCGCCGACGGCGACATCAAGATCACCGACTTCGGCATCCTGTCGGCGACCCTGCCGCCCAAGCCGCTCGACGTCGCGCGCCTCGCGCAGCGCGTGCCGTACCTGGCGCCCGAGCAGCTGGCCAACGAGGCGACCTCGGCGGCGACCGACGTGTTCGCGCTCGGCGTCCTGGCCTACAAGCTGGTGACCGGCGGCCGGGCGTTCCGGGGCGAGACCCCGCAGCAGGTGGCGTCGGCGATCATGGCCGGGCCGCCCGGCGAGCCGCCGCTGCCGAGGCCGATCGTCCGCGTGCTGCAGCGCTGCCTCGCGCGCTCGCCGTTCGAGCGGTTCCCCGACGCGCGGGCGATGGCCGACGCGCTCGACGCCGCGCTGCGGGTCGCGCCGGTGCCGGGCACGCGCAAGGACATCGGCGCGCAGGTCAAGGACACGCTCGATCGCCTGGCCGCGCTCAACGACGGCCAGCTGTCGGGCATGGTCGCGCTGCACCTCGGCACCGGGCCGATCCGCAAGCTCGACGACGAGGATCTCCGGCGGGCCGCGGCCAGCGCGCCCGGCGACGCGCCGGCGTACGAGCTCGGCCGGGCCGAGCCGCTGACCGGCGAGCCGAGCCAGCCGCTGCGGATGGCGGGCAGCGGGCGCGTGGTGATCCCGAGCAAGCCGGGCTCCGGGCCGACCAAGCCGGGCTCGGGGCCGACGCCGGCGACGACGATGCCGGACTTCCCGCGCCAGCCGATGACGACGGTGCCCGGCCTCGCGCCGCCGCCGATCCCGGTGCCGCCCGGCGTGTCGGGGCCGACGGCCAGCGCGCTCGCGAGTGCGCCCGGCAACAGCACCTTGCTCGGCATGGGCAAGCAGCCGCCGGCGATCCCGACGATCCGGCGGCCGACGACCTCGGGAGGCGGCGGCGGCAAGCCCCCGGCGATCCCGGCGTTCGGCCGCGCGCAGACCCGGCCCGGCGATCCGATCGCGATCGAGCCGGCCGGGCCCAACGCGCTCCGCAGCGCCGCGCAGGACGCCTCGATCCACACGCTGGAGCCCGAGGACCTCGAGCTCGACGCGCCGGTCGCCGACGCGCTCGACCTCGACGCGATCGACGACGCGATCGACGACGCGATCGACGACGCCGACCACGTCGAGCCCGCGCGCGCCGACTCGCGGGCCGAGACCGCCAGCCCGACCGGCGACGAGCTCGACGCCGACGAGGCCGACCCGTCGCGCCGGCAGACGCGCGACCTTGCGCGGCGGCCGCTGACCGAGAGCGATCCCGACGACGATGATCACCAGACGAC
>DASWOO010000907.1:0-1686 GCA_036404335.1 Kofleriaceae bacterium | reverse complement strand
CGACAACGCCTGCCAGATCTTGCTCGACAACAAGCTGGTCAAGGCCTGCAAGGGGAGCAAGTAACATGCGCCGCATGATCGCCAGCGTCGCGCTCGCGCTCGCCTGCGTGACCGGCGCCGCCGGCCTCGCCCACGCCGATCCCCGGCCCGCCGCGACCGCGTCAGCCGCGCCCAAGCCGTCGGGCGTGCTCAAGGCCTACAAGGGCCCCGAGGGCGAGATCATCGCGATGGTCGAGGTCAACGACGGCAAACAGATCCTGGTCTACTTCAAGAACCTCGGCGGCGAGCTCGACGGCAAGAGCATGCTCTACCAGCTCGAGGACCTCGGCCACGGCGACAAGAACGTGTTCATCAACAAGAAGCGCGGCAGCAAGACCTACCGCTCGAACCTCTTGTCGGCGCGCGAGAACGACTGGAGCTTCTACCACCCGAGCAAGCCGGGCACCGAGTTCCGCATCCGGTACTCGGAGCAGGCGACGGGCGAGCTCAAGGTCGACGACGTGGTCAAGGCCTACCGGCCCTGACGCGGCGCGCTCAGGCGAGCTGCTGCAGGGCGTCGTCGACGCTGTCGAGCTCGCCCAGCCTGCGGTCGAGCTCGCGGTCGAGCTCGACGTGGACCTGCGCGCCGGCGGCTCGCTGGGCGATCAGCCGGATCAGCTCGTCGATGCCCTCGAGCTCGTCGCCGAGCCGCGCCATCGTGCGCAGGCAGTCATCGCGCTGCGTGATCCGGCGCTGCAGGATGTCGCGGCGGCGGGCCGAGCGCGCCGTGTCGTTCACCGGCATGCAGCTGGGCAGCGCGCTGGCGCCGGCGAGCGGGAGCGCATCGATGCAGCGCTGGTGCGCGAGGGCGACGTCGACGAAGTGATCGAGCAGGTCCTGGAGCTCGAACCGGGCGGCCTCGGTCGCGTCGAGCTGCTCGATCTCGTCGACCAGCAGGCGGAGCTCGTAGAGGTGCTGCTGGCGCGCGACGCCGGCCGGGCGCAGCCGGCGGAGCCGGTCGTGCTCGCGCTGCTGGAGCGCCTGGCCGCGCGCCTGCTCGTCGACGTAGCGGCGCACCGCGCGGTAGCTGGTGGCGTGGATCCCGAGCGCGATCACACAAGCGACCGCGACCGCCGCGCCGACCACCCCCGCAGCGCCCAGCCCGACGCAGCCGGCGAACATCGCGACCGACAGGCACGTCGGGCTGCCGAGGGAGCCGCGGATGTAATCGAGGCGAGACGCCGGGGCCCGGGCGATCGTTGCACCGTTCGCTGCACCGCTCGCCGCGCCGCTCGTCAAGATCGAGCTGAGCCGGAACGCCCCCGAGCCATCGGGCAGGCGCGCGGGCGCCGGGCCGAGGCAGGACTCCAGCTCGTCGAGCGGCGGCACCATCATGGCGTGCGCGATCGCACCGGTACGGTTCGCATGCTCGACCGAGAGTGACGTCATGCGTTTGCCTGGTACAACCCGCGTGCCACGCCGCCCGGGGATCCCGCGTTCACCGATGAAGCAGTTACGCTGCGCTGGTGGTCGCCCTCGCCACAATGTGGCGTCAGGCGGCGCGCGGCTCCCGGTGTGACGGATCAGCGCGGCGAGACCCAGGGTGTGCGGGCCGGCCCGGAAACTCGCCCGCGGTCATCCCCTGAGCCCCCCAGAGCGACTAGGATGCGCCCCGGATGCAATACCACCGGCACATCATCGCCGCCC
>DASWOO010000906.1:0-2062 GCA_036404335.1 Kofleriaceae bacterium | reverse complement strand
GCTACGGCTACTGCACCGAGTACCGCGTCGAGCAATTCCTCCGCGACAGCAAGCTGATCGAGATCGGCGGCGGCACGCTCGAGGCGCACCAGAAGAACATCACCCGCGACCTGACCCAGCGCTGAGCCAGCCCGGCGCTACGTGTTCGCCGGGCAGGTGTTGCAGCCCGGCTCGTCCGAGAAACAGTCGAAGCCGTCGCCGCACGTGTTCTTGTGGCTACACGTGAGCTTGGTGCAGTCCGCGCCCGGCTCGCACTGGATATCGCAGGCGCACGCGTTGCCGCAATTCGGTGTGGCGCACGAGTCGGTGCCGGCGCATTCGACGTCGCAGCGACCGGAGCCGCAGACGACGTCGTTGCAGGAGCCCGATCCGAGGCAGTTGAGGGTCTCGGGGCCGGAGCTGCCGCGGACGGTGTGGCAGGAGTCGTTGCCGGCGCAGTCGAGGGTGCAGGCGCCGGTGCCGCAGGTGATGTTGCGGCAGCTGTTCTTGCCGGTGCACTCGACCTGGCATTGCTTGTCGGAGCAGGTGATGCCGGACAGGCAGGAGCCGTCGGTGTTGCACTCGATGTCGCAGGTCCAGCCCGCCGGGCAGGCGACCGGGAACTTGCAGCCATTGCTCTGCGAGCAGTCGATCTTGCAGAGCTTGGCGCCGGGGTCGCACGAGGTGCAGATCGCTGGGCAGGCGCTGTTGCTGCCGCCGTCGTTGCCGCCACCGCCGCCGTCGATCGGGGCGTTGGAGACGCAGAGGCTGTCGACGCACAGCCGGCCGTCGGCGCAGTCGGCCGTGGTCTGGCAGGCGAAGTCGCCGCTGCGATGGTTGACCGAGCAGCTGGCGGCCGTGACGGCGGCCAGCGCAAGCGTTGCGAGCCAGAGCATGACGAGCTTCACGGCAACCCTCCCGAGAACATGAGCCCGGCGCCGTGGTCGAACACGGCCGGCGCGACGTGCGCCGAGCTGGCGTTGTGGCGATCGCGAAAGAAGAAGTAGGTCGCCACGCCACCGACGGCCAGGCCGCCGATCGCGAGGACGTTGCCGACCGCGGCGTAGGCGTCGCCCTTGGACTCGAGGTCCTTGAGGTGGTGCAGGTCGTCCTGGGTGCGGGTCGGCGCCTTGTCGATGTCGCCCTGCACGCCGCTGGCGGCGCCCCAGAAGATGATGCCGAGCACGAGCATGCCGCCGCCCGCGGCCATGCCGCCGATCTCGAGGCGGCGGTGCGGCCAGCCGCCATCGGCGGGCGCGGTGTCGGTCGGGGCCGGCTGGACGATCGGCGACGGGGTCGGCTCGCCGACGGTGCTCGGCGCCGGGATCGTGGGCGTGGCCGGGTGCTCGGCGGACGGCGGCGGCGCGCCGGTCGAGATCGCCGGCGCCGCGGCGCCGCCGAACAGCGGCGCGATGCCGTCGAGCTTGTCGGCCGGGGCGCCGGTGGCGAGCAGCATGCTGGCGTCGCGCGAGCCGCCGCCCTTGGTGAAGCGCTTGACCGAGATCTCGAGGCCGCCCGGCTTGGCGGTGACGCTGGTGACGACGATCTCGTCGACCGACAGCATGCCGAGGACCTCGTCCTTGCACAGCGCGGTGTCGGGCTTGCAGCCGACCGCGGTCGCGGCGTCGGCGAAGTTGAGCTCACCGGCCGCCGCCTGCGGCTCCTGCGCCGCCGCCAGCTTGAGGACCGCGGCGTCGATCTTGTTGCGCGTGGCGACGTCGAGCTTGCCCTCGGCCTGGAGGACGAGGACCTTGTGCGACTCGGCGGACGCGGGGCGCGACACCGCGAGCGCGACGGCGATGGGCAAAGCGGAGCGGAGCGACTTCAAGATCCCAACCTTTCGAGACGATCGCGGATCATATCTGCGTCGTCCGCACCGGGTGCCAGCTGCAGGTACTTCTTGAACGCGGAGCGCGCCTGGCCCTTGTTGCCGAGCCGCTCGTAGACCAGGCCGAGGCCGCGCCAGGTCGGCGCGAAGCCGGGGCTGGCGGCGGCGGCGCCGCGGAACGTGGTCAGCGCGCCGGCGGCGTCGCCCCGGGCGTACTGCTGGATGCCCGTCCTGTAGGCCGTGGCCGGATCGGCG
>DASWOO010000905.1:0-2629 GCA_036404335.1 Kofleriaceae bacterium | reverse complement strand
CGAGCGCCGCGATCGTGCCGACGTCGATCTTGCCGTCGTCCGCCGGCGGGGCAGGCGCGGTCGGCGCCGCGGGTGCCCCCGGCGCGGCCTCGGCCGCGTTGCCGAGCTTGCTGGTCGCGGCCGCGTCGGCCTCCGCCGTCTTCTTGGCGACCCGCTCCTCGATCAGCCGGACCGCCTTCTTGTACGGCGACCAGAACGCCTGGCGGATGCTGATCGGGTTCTCGATCACCTTGCTGATCGTCGCTTCCCAGTCGTGGCCCTGGCGATCGACGAACACGCCGTTGCGGCCGGCCATCAGGTTGTCGACCTCGCCGGCGGTGAACGCCGCCGCGATGATCTTCTTCTCGCTGCCGCGCACGCAATCGCAATACGCCAGGTATGCGCCGGCCATCGGTGCCATGTGCGTGTGCTTGGCCGGATCGAGGACCTCGACGACGAGGGTGCAGCCGCGCCCGTCGAGGTACAGCGTCCCCGCCTGGAAGATGGCGCCCTTGCGCGCGTAGAACTCGGAGAAGTTGACGTAGTTGCGCAGCAGCTTGACCAGGTCGCGCTGGAACCGGCACAGCTTCTCGACGTCGACCATGCTGTCGAGCTCGGGCTTGATCGCCAGGTCCTGGTCGATCAGCTCGTCGATCTTCTGCTGGTGCGCGGGGAGCGCCATCGCGCGGATCCGCTCGACCCCGAGCGGCTCGATCACCGTGGTCGGCCGCGACTCGCGCCACGCCTCGTACGCCGCGAGCTGCTCGACCAGGGTCGTCCACTCGGCCTCGGCCAGCTCGCCGCGCGGCCCGAGCAGCGGCCGCACCGCCGCGGCCTCGAGCTCGGCCAGCCGCACCGCCCACGCCGGGTTGACCCCGGCTTTGAGCGGCAGCGCCGCGTTCGCCTCGACCCGCGCGAGCGGCAGGCTCGCGATCTCCTCGGTCGCCGCGGTCAGGAGCTTGCTCGACAGCGCGGTCAGCTCGGCCTCGCCCGCGTTGAGCGCCGTCGCCGCCCGCGCGTCGAACGCCGCCATCCGGCAGCGCGTGAAGTAGTCGTCGACCTTGCCGCGCACCGCCCGCACCGCGTCGGCGGCGGCCGCGGTCCGGGTCGCGTCGCCCAGCGCCAGGATCGCCGGATCGACCTTGGCGTGCCACGCCATCAGCGCGCCGGCCTCGGTGAAGAACGCGTCGGCCCCGCCCTTGTCCAGGCCCGGCTTGCCGCTGCGATCGGGCACCGTGCCGTGCGTCGTCATGATGTCGGTGATCACCCCGCGCGCATCGCCCTCGGCGCACTCCGGCAGGATCACGCCGTCGCCGTTGAACAGCGTGGTCGAGAACGTGTGCTCGGCCTGCATCGCGTCGTCGATCGACACCTCGGTCGCCGAGGCCTTGCCCAGGTTGGCGAGCAAGCGCTTCGCGCCGACCAGCACCGGCCCGTCGCGCAGCGCGTCGAGCGGCACGACGTCGCCGCCATCGAGCAGCCGGCCGAGATCCTTGTACGCATCCCGGGCCCACGCCAGCGCGGCGAGGATCTCGGGGTGGCGGATGTGGCCGTCGTGATCGGTGTCGAGCAGGTCGAGCGTGCGGTGATCGATGTTGACGCCGCGGGTCGGCATCGACAGCGCGATCCACAGCTTGGGATCGAGGTCGGCGAGGTGGATCAAATCGTCGCGAGACTGCAGCGCGACCTGGTCGACCCCTCCGGAACGATAGAACGTCCAGCGGTAGGGCTCGGTCATGGTGGCCGGCTCAGCCCTTCGAGAACGTGATCGACTTGATCGTCACCGGGTCGTTGGGCTTGTCGTTGGGGCCGCGCGGCACGCCGGTGATCTGCTTGACCAGCTCGACCTCCTTGCACTGGCCGAAGATCGTGTGACGGTTGTTGAGGTAGCTCGGCGCACCCTCGGTGATGAAGAACTGGCTGCCGTTGGTGCCCTGGCCGCCGTGGGTGCCGGCGTTGGCCATCGCCAGCGTGCCGGGCTTCATCTCGAGGCCGGTGTTGACCTCGTCGTTGAACTTGTAGCCCGGGCCGCCGGCGCCGACGCCCAGCGGATCGCCGCCCTGGATCATGAAGCCCGGGATCACGCGGTGGAAGGTCAGGCCGTCGAAGAACGGCTTCTTCTGGACCGCGCCGTTGGGATCGGTCCACGCTTTCTTGCCGGTGGCGAGGCCGACGAAGTTGGCGACGGTCATCGGCGCCTTGTCGGGGTACAGCTCGCAGTGGAACGGGCCCATGCTGGTGTCGATCGTCGCCATCAGCTTGCCCGAGCCCTGGATGTCCTTGGTGTAACCGTCGAGGTCCTCGGCGGTCGGCGGCCGGACGTCGCCGTCGCTGCCCGCGGACTTGGTGGTGGCCTCGGGCCGGTCGTCGGCCTTGGCCATCGAGCCCGACGGCTTCTTTTCGGCCGGCTTGTCGTTCTGCTTCTTCTCGCAGCCACCGAGGACGGCCACGACGAGGATCGCGCTGCAGCTAATGCTTCGCATGAGGCCCGGACATTGGCGCAAGTGACCGGCCGTCCGCAAGCCGCCACACCCGGGCTCACACGGGTATGATGCAGGCGCGCGAGCCATGCCGGCCCCGGTCGACCTCTCTGCCACCGACGCGGCGATCAGCCGCACGGCGATCCGCGTCGAGCCGCCGCCCGGCGGCA
>DASWOO010000904.1:0-4724 GCA_036404335.1 Kofleriaceae bacterium | reverse complement strand
CCTTAGCGGCGTTACATAGCTGTCTATACAACCATGCCAAAACTGCAAAACCCCAACTATATTCCCAGCAGTATCAAAGTCCTCCAAAAACTTTAACCATATAAGGTGCACCTTATCCCCAGAAGTGTCAACAAAAACACTGATGGCGGCGAGCAGGGCGCGGTCCATGGCGTCGTCTTAGCGCTAGTCGCGGGCTGGGAGCGCGTGTTCGAGTCGGTTTTTGCCAGGCGCGGAGCTGGCCCCGCGCTTGCCTCTCCGGCTCCCGCCCACGCATGTCCATCCGACGCCTTGGCCTCCGGAAACCCCTGGTGCTGTCCTGCTTTGCCGCGGTGGCGACCACCCGGCTGGCCGTGGCCGACGACCGTGCACCGCGGTCGCTGCACATGCGCGAGCACACTTCGGTGCCAGCCCGGATCGCCCAGGCCGCACCCGATCCCGCACCCGAAGGTCCCGATGGTCCCGATGGCCGCAACGGCGACGACGGCAACACCGAGGTCATCCACGTCACCGCCGCCAACCTCGAGCATCAGCGGTTCACCGGCCGGACGCCGACCACCGTGCTCGACGCCACCGACCTCGCGGTGTCCGGTCACGCCACGCTCGGCGACATCCTGCAGGCGATCCCCGCGCAGGCCAACGCCGGCAACGCCCAGGTCAACGCCGGCGGCGACGGCACCGCGCGGATCAACCTGCGCGGCCTCGGCGCCCAGCGCACCCTCGTCCTGCTCAACGGCCGCCGGCTCGGCAACAGCGGCGCCGGCGCCAACTCGTCGGTCGACATCAACACCATCCCGCTCGCGATGATCGAGCGCGTCGAGGTCGTCAAGGACGGCGCGTCGGCGGTCTACGGCGCCGAGGCGATCGGCGGCGTGGTCGACATCGTCACCCGCCCGCAGTACGACGGGGTCGACGCGACCGTCCTGACCAGCACCTCGCAGCGCGGCGATGCCGTCGAGTACAACGCCAGCGTGGTCGCCGGCGTGACCACCAGCGACAAGGCCACCTACTTCGTGGGCTCGGCCGGCTATCAGCACCACGGCGCGGTGCTCGGCGGCGATCGCGCGTTCTCGCGCTACCAGGATACCTATGACTACGCGAGCAAGACCGCGGGTCACTACCTGTCGACCGCGACCCCGGCCGGCCGGCTCGACGTCACCGGCCTGGGCATCCAGCCGCCGGGCTGCACCAGCACGCTGTGCAAGCCGAACGGCGACGGCACCTGGGCCAACGTCGGCGCGGGCGACGCGTACAACGAGGCCGCCGAGAACGACATCTACACGCCGTCGACTCGCTACAACGTGTACCTGACCGGTGGCAATCGCATCACCGAGCACATGGTGGCGTTTGCCGAGGTCCTGTGGCTGTGGCGCAACAGCAGCCGCCGGTTCTCGCCGGTGGCGTTCGACGCCGACGCGCCGATCAGCAAGGACAGCCTGTACAACCCGTTTGGCGTCGATCTGACCAGCTTCCAGCGCCGGCTGGTCGAGCTCGGGCCGCGCGCGTACGACGACACGGTCTCGTTGATCCGGTTCGTCACCGGCGTCAAGGGCACGCTGCCCGCGACCGGCCGCTTCAAGGACTGGAGCTACGAGCTGGCGTACAACTACAACAGCGCCGACTCGCGGATCGATAACGCCGGCGAGCTCAACCAATCGCACGCCGCCGACGCGGTCGGCCCCGGCCTGGTCGTCCCGCAGATCCCGGCGAGCAACGGGACCGAGCCGATCTGCGTCAAGACGCCGGGCGACCCGACGAGCAAGATCAACTACGTCGTCCCCGGCAACCCGCCGATCATCATCCCGTGCGTGCCGGTCAATCTCCTCCTGCCCGGCGGGCAGATTCCCCGGGATCAGACGAGGAACCTGTCGTACGACGACCTGGCCCACGGCCAGAACATCCTGTCGATGGTGATGGCGTCGGCCGGCGGGCAGCTCGCCGAGCTGCCCGATCACGGCGTGATCACGATGTCGCTCGGCGGCGATTACCGGCGCGAGGCCGGCTCGCAGGATCCGCCGAGCGCGGCGAGCCAGCCGGGCTACACTACCGGGATCGAGGCGCAGTCGACCGACTACACCTCGCACCTGTGGGAGGGCTTCGCCGAGCTCGAGATCGTGCCGATCGTCGACGGCGAGATCGCCAGGCGGCTCGAGCTCGACCTGAGCGCGCGGGCGCTCGACTACACCCGGTTCGGCTCGCAGCTGACCTACAAGCTCGGCGGGCTGTTCCGCACCGTCCACGGCCTGGCCGCGCGCGGCAGCTACGCGACCGCGTACCGCGCGCCGTCGATCTTCGAGCTCACGGGCGGCCGGACCGAGACGATCGTCGCCGCCGAGGACCCGTGCGACACCGGCGCGCCGAGCGTCGGCCGCGGCACGCGCGCGCTCGGCCCGGTAGCGCAGGCCCGGTGCGCCGCCGAGGGCGTGCCCGGCACCGCGCGGTTCGCCACCGCGAGCCAGAACGCGTTCATCGGCGGCAACCAGCGCCTGCGCCCGGAGTCGGCGGTGACCGCCTCGGCCGGCGTGGTGTTCGAGCCGCCCGAGCTGCCCGGGCTGGCGCTCAGCGCGGACTACTGGCACATCCGGATCGACCACGCGATCGAGTCGCTCGGCGTCGAGGCGATCTTTGCCAATTGCTACGACCGCGGGATCGAGAGCTTCTGCGAGCAGATCCATCGCGACGACACGACGCACAAGATCACGGCGATCGATCAGCTGCTGCAGAACGTCGACCAGACGCGGACCTCGGGGCTCGATCTCGCGGCGTGGTACGATCTGAAGCTGCCCGAGGCCTACGGCCGGGTCCACGCCGGGGTCGAGGCCCAGTATCTGTTCGACTACGATCTGCGGACGGCGAGCCAGACGATCCACGGCGTCGGCAACTACGACCTGGGCGTGTATCCGCACGTCCGCGCCAACCTGTCGGCGCGCTGGGCGCGGCGCGGCGGCGCGTCGGGCGGCTTCAGCCTGCGCTACGTCGGCGGTTATCAGGAGTGCGCCGGTAACGACTGCAACCTCGCGCAGAACCTGGCCACGGCGCACGACGTCGACCGGTACGTCAAGCTCGACCTGTACGGCGGCTACGACCTCTGCACGCCGGCCGGGCTCACGTCGATCCAGGTCGGCATCAACAACGCGCTCGATGCCGCGCCGCCGGTCGTCTACAACGCGCCGGCCGCAAACTCCGACGCCACGGCCTACGACTTCGTCGGCCGCATGTTCTATCTCCGGCTCTCCCAGCAGTACTGAGGTGGTGATTCGATGACGAGGCGAGCCCGCTGGTCGTATCTCGCGGCGTGCCTGGTGACCGCTGCGGCCCCGGCCTCGGCGCCGCCCGGACCCTGACCTTGATCAACGGCCGCCGCGTGATCAACAGCAGGATCGGCGCCGACTCGTCGGTCGACGTCAACATGATCCCGGTCGCGATGATCGAGCGCGTCGAGGTCATCAAGGACGGCGCGTCGACCCGCTACGGCGCCGACGCGATCGGCGGCGTGGTCAACATCGTCACCCGCCCGCAGTACGACGGCATCGATGTGTCGCTGTTGACCAGCACGTCCGAGCACGGCGACGGCATCGAGTACGACGCCAGCGCGGTCACCGGGTTCACCCAGCGCCGACAAGGCGACGTATGTCGTGCTGTCCGCGGGCTATCAGCACCATGATCCGGTGTTCGCCCGCGACCGCGCGTTCGCCGAATTCCAGGACAGCTACGACTACGCGACGCGGACCAGCCATCACTATCTGTCACCGGTGACCCCGGACGGCCGGCTCGACGTCACGAGCCTCGGCCCCGGCGGCATGGCGCCGGCCGGCTGCACCTCGAGCCTGCGTCAGCCGACGTCCGCCGGCGGCTGGACCAACGCCGATCCGGCGAATCGCTACAACGAGGCCAGCGCGAATTATCTATATACGCCGTCGGCCCGGTGGACCGTGTTCGCGACCGGCGGCAACCGGATCAACGATCAGGTCTCGCTGTTCGTCGAGGGCCTGTACCTGCACCGCGACAGCGCGCGGACGTTCGACTCCGTGCCGTTCGACGGCCAGGTGCCGATCAGCAAGGACAGCCTGTACAACCCGACCGGCGCCGACATCCTCGACTATCGCCGCCGGCTCACCGACCTGGCGCCGCGGTCGTACGCCGACGAGATCAACACCACGCGGCTGGTGCTCGGCCTGTGCGGCGAGCTGCCCGACGCGTGGGGCGCCGTGGCCGGCTGGCCGTTCGAGGTGTCGTTCAACTGGGGCAACGTCACGTCGCTCACCCACTCCGATGGCCAGTTCGACACGTTCCACGCCCGGACGGGGCTCGGGCCAAGCATGCTCGACGCGTCCGGCCAGCCGATCTGTGTGCGCGTCCCGGGCGACGCGTCGACGCAGATCTTCTACATGATCTTCGTCATGGATGCGCCCAAGCTCATCCCGTGCACCCCGCTCGACATCCTTGCGGCGCCGGGCAAGATCCCCAAGGCCCAGGTCGCGAAGTTCCGGCTCGACGAGAACGCGGGCGGCACCGACGAGCAGCAGACCCTGCTCGCGACCACCGGCGGCAAGCTCGTCGACCTGCCCGACCGAGGCGAGATCGCCCTGACCGCCGGCGCGCAGTATCGCTACGAGCTCGGGACCGTGGATCCGACCGGCGGCGCCAGCACCGGGTACACCAGCGCGCTCCAGGCGTTCCGCACCAACTTCCGGTTCCACGTCTACGAGGGCTTCGCCGAGCTCGCG
>DASWOO010000903.1:0-2225 GCA_036404335.1 Kofleriaceae bacterium | reverse complement strand
GCGATGCCGTGCGTCGCCATCGACGCCGCCCACACGTCGTAGATGTGCGCGCGCGCCGCGCCGGTGTCGTGCACGGTGACGTCGGCGACGAGCAGCAGGCCGCCGGGGCGCAGCGCCTCGTGGATCCGCGCGTACAGCGCGCGCTTGCGATCGAGCTCGGGCACGTGGTGCAGCGCGAGCGAGGCGACGATGGCATCGCACGCGGGCAGCGCGTCGTCGAACGAGCCGCGGCGCAGCTCGGCGCGCGCGCCGTGCCGGGCGACCCGCGCGCCGGCGACCTCGAGCATCGCCGGGTCGATGTCGAGGAACTGGACGCGGGCGCGCGGCACCCGGTCGAGGATCGCCGCGCCCAGCGCGCCGGTGCCGGCGCCGAGATCGATCACGAACGGGTCGCGGTCGAGGCCGCCGACCAGGCCGACGACCGTGTCGATCATCGTCTCGTACCCGGGGATGTACGTCCGGATCGCGGCGTCGTAGTCGCTCGCCGCCAGTCCCAGGTGCGTCGCAACGCGATGTTCGCTGGCCATGACGCGCCGAGCGTAGCCGACCGCGGGGGGATCGTCAGCTGTCGTCGTCGCCGGGCGGCGTCGGCACGCCCTCGCCGCCGTCGGACGCGGCCGGCCCGGGGATCCGGAACTCCTCGCCCAGCCACCGGCCGAGATCGACCAGGTGGCACCGCTCGCTGCAGAACGGGAACAGCTTGCTCGGCCGGGCCGGATCCCGGACGACCTTGGCCTTACACGTCGGGCATGTCATGCCGGTGCGCTCAGCCCGAGCGCGGCGCTGCGGGCATCGAGGTAGGTGCGGCTGATGCCGAGATCGCTGGCGGCCGAGTCGCGGTCGCCGGTGTGGCGACCGAGCGCGGCGACGATCGCGTCGGCCTCGGCATTGGCGATCACGTCGCGGAGCGCGCGCGCCGTGCCGTTGGCGGTCGCCGAGCCGGTGGCCACGCGCGGCGACACCATCGTCGCGGTCAGCTCGCGCGCGTCGCCGGCGAGCACGAGCATGCGCTCGATCTCGTTCTCCAGCTCGCGGATGTTGCCCGGCCAGTGGTAGGCGACCAGCCGCGCCAGCGCGCCCTGCGAGAGCTTCGGCGCCTCGGTGGCCGCCTCGCCGCGCGCCGTGCGCCAGTGCTTGCCGACGAAGAACTGCGCGAGCCGCGGGATGTCGGCCGCGCGGTCGCGCAGCGGCGGCACGGTGATCTTGAGGACGTTGACGCGATAGAACAGATCCTCGCGGAACTGCCGGTGCTGGACGAGCGCGGCGAGATCCTTGTGCGACGCGGCCACGACCCGGACGTCGACCTTGACCGGCTTGGTGCCGCCGACGGGCGTGAACGTGCCCTCCTGCAGCACGCGCAGCAGCTTGACCTGCAGCGCGGGCGACATGTCGCCGATCTCGTCGAGGAAGAACGTGCCGCCGTCGGCGACCTGGAACAGCCCGGGCTGATCCTTGACCGCGCCGGTGAACGCGCCGCGCACGTGGCCGAACAGCGCGCTCTCGAGCAGGTTGTCGTTGAACGCCGAGCAGTTCTGGACGACGAACGACTTCTTGGCGCGCGGGCCGTGATAGTGGATCGCGCGCGCGATCAGCTCCTTGCCGGTGCCGCTCTCGCCCTGGATCAGCACCGTCGCCTCGCTCTTGACGAACTTGCCGAGCAGCTTGACGACCTCGCGGATCGCGGGCGCATCGCCGACGATCTCGGTGAACGGGTGGCTGAACGACGTCGGCGTGACCACGACGGGCTGCGCGCGCATGACCGCCGCGGCCGCCGCCGCCACCAGATCGCGGATCCGCGGCAGGTCGGCCTCGGTCACCACCGGCACGCTCGCCGCCGCCGCCGTGGCCTCGGCCGGCGTGCCGAGCATGTGGAGCTTGCCCGCGGCCTCGTCGGCCGGCTGCGGGGCGCGCGCGCCGCTGGCGTACACCACGCCGGTCAGGCCCTGGATGCCGAACACCGGCGCCGCGACGAGGAGCAGCCCGGCGTGGCACTGCTTGATCACCGGCTCGCCCTTCTCGGCCTGGGCGTAGCTCCCCGCGATCTCGGCCAGCGTCCCCGCGCACGCGCCGGGCGCCGCGCCGTGGATCGTCTCGCACACCGCGTGCGACTTGCGCGAGTAGCCAGCGCCCGCAGCCTCGGACAGCCCGAGCTCGAGCCCCCACCAGCGGCGCAACAGATCGCGAGCCATCGCGACGTCGGAGAGATCGTCGAACGTCAAACCCAC